>NZ_JBHWCC010000010.1:0-62098 GCF_042735715.1 Streptomyces sp. NPDC059582 | reverse complement strand
GGCCAGGCGGGTGCGGCGGGCCTAGACCGTAGGCCGGGTGCGGCGGGCGCGCCGCGCTCGGTCGACGGGGTGGGCGCGGAGGCGTGCGACGTCGCGTCCTCGGCCGGTCGTCTCTGGAGTCGGCGTGGCCGGCATCGCCGACCCCGTCCCCGCAAGGTGCTGCTCGCGGCGGGCGGATTCGCGCTGGCTGTCGGCGTGCTGAGCCTCGTACGCGTCGCGCCCGACTCCGGGGTCGGCGGGGTCGGCACGGCGGAGGGCGAACCCAGCCCGGACGCCGTCGGGACCTGGTCGACCGACGCGGCGGCCACCGTCGCGGCCGTTCCCCGGGTGAGCTCGACCTCCGGGATGGGCGGGGTGAGCACCAGCCCGACGGCCGGCGCCGGCGCCGGCCCCGGCGCGTCGGCGTCGGCATCGGCGACCGCGGTGCCCTCGGTCGCGGCCCCCGCGGCCGTCCCCACGAGCGTCCCGGTGCCCTCGACCGATCCCCGTTCTCCCGGCACCGGCACCGGCACCGGCACCTTCCCGCAGCCGACGCCCCCGGCGCACGCACCGTCACCGACCACGGCCGCCCCGGCCCCACAGCCAGGCCAGCCGGATCAGCCCGGTCAGCCGGATGAGCCGGATCAGCCCGGTGTGCCGGGGCTGTGTGTGCCGATCATCGGTCTGTGCGTGGACGTACTGAACGCCCGCTGACCTACTGCTGGTCGTCGTCGCGGCGGGTGAGCAGCCACGGCTCGACCACGCCGAGTCCGCGCACCGGCCGCTGCCACATCGGCCGCAGCGCGAAGCGGTACGTCGGTGGCTCCTCGCCCTCCTTCTCGGCGGCGACAGCGGCCTCCGCCGCCTCCGCCTCCGAGGCGGGCGCCTCACCGCTGCGGATGAGCTCCGCGGCGAACGCGCCGTCGACGAGGACGGCGTCGCGCGGAGCTATCGACGTCAGCCGCGAGGCCAGGTTGACCGTCGTACCGAAGACGTCGCCCATCCGGGTCGTCACCGTGCCGAAGGCCATGCCGACGCGCAGCTCGGGCATCGTCTCGTCGTTGGCCATGGTCTCGATGAGCCGCAGCGCGATCTCCGCGGCGACGCCCGCGTCGTCGGCGGCGAACAGCACCTCGTCGCCGAGCGTCTTGATGAGTCTGCCGCCACGGGCGGCCACCAGGTCGGCGGCGGTGGTCTCGAAGGCCTCGACGAGTTCGCCGAGTTCCTCCTCCTCCATCCGGCGGGTCAGCCGTGTGAACCCGACGAGGTCGGCGAACCCCACCGCGAGGCGCCGGTCGACCATCTCCTCGTCGTCGGCGGCCTGCACGACCCGGCCGGCCGAGGCGGCGAGCTGGCGGCGCCAGACGTAGACGAGGAACTCCTCCAGTTCGGGCAGCAGCAGCTCGACGATCGGGTACGTCACCTCGGTGCGGGTCATCCCCGGCTCGGGCGGCTCGGTGAGCCCCTCCAGGAAGGAGTCCATCTGCCATTCGGCCAGCCGGGCGGTGGTCTGCCCGGTGGACCGGGCCACCTGCACGGCCATGGCCTCGCTGAGCAGGCCCGCCTCCACCAGACCGGCGAGCCGGCGCAGGGCGAGTACGTCCGCCTCCGTGAGCGCCTTGGCCTGCCCTATGTCGGCGAAGCCCATGGCCCGCCAGAAACGGGACGCCAGTTCCATCGAGACGCCGGCGCTGCGGGCGGCCTGGAAAGGCGTGTAGCGCCGCTCGGCGCCGAGGATGAGCTGTTCGAGGCGCAGTGCGAGCGGGTCGCCGCCGGACTCGGCGGCGGGCGGTTCCCTCCGCTCGGGCGAGGTCGAGAGCGGGGGAGGATCGACCCGGCCGTCCGCGTCCGCGCCGGAGCCCGTGTCGTCGACGGTCACGCCTGCTGCCCTTCCGATCTGTCACGGTCAGGTATCGACCGGCCTTTACTCTACGGCAGGTGTGCGCCAACTCACTCCTCAGCGCAGCCTACGCAGCCACAGGGGATCCCGCCGCCGCGGCGACACACACGGCACCGGCGACCCCACAGCACCGCCCCGGGCGCCACCACCGCCACAGCACCGCGCACCACCCGCTCCCCGCCCCGCCCGAACCACCGCGGATCCACGCGCCGCGCGCCCCGCCCGAACCACCGCGGATCCACGCGCCGCGCGCCCCGGATCTCGGGCCCCGGCTCCACCCCGCCGGGCAGACCCTTGTCTCAGGCCGGGCGCAGGTGGACGATGTCGCCCGCGCCCACCGGCTCCTGGACGCCGTCGCCCGTCGCCAGCACCAGGCGGCCGTCCCCGTCGACGGCCACCGCCTCGCCTACGATCGAGCGGTCGCCCGGCAGCTCGGCCCGTACGGTCCGGCCGAGTGTCGCGCAGCCCGCCGCGTAGGTCTCCTGGAGGCCGCTGGCCACCGGATCGCCCTCGGCCGCCCGCCAGCGCCCGTACCAGTCCTCCAGGGACCGCAGCACGGCCCGCAGCAGCGGATCACGGTCGGTGGTCAGCGCGCCGGCCAGGGCCAGTGAGCCCGCCTGGGGCACGGGCAGCTCCTGCGCACCGAGCGTGACGTTGATCCCGATCCCGATGACGACGCCGTCGTCCCCGGCGCGCTCCGCGAGGATCCCGCCCGCCTTGCGCTCCTCGTCCCCGACGGTGACCAGCAGGTCGTTGGGCCACTTCAGGGCCGTGTCCACGCCCGCCGCTCGGGCCAGCCCCGTCGCCACGGCGACCCCGGTGAGCAGCGGCAGCCAGCCCCAGCGGGCCAGCGGCACGTCGTCGGGCCGCAGCAGGACGGAGAAGAACAGGCCGGAGCGGGCCGGTGCCGTCCACCGGCGGTCCAGGCGGCCCCGCCCGGCACTCTGCTCCTCCGCGACGAGCACCGCGCCCTCGGCCAGCTTGCCGTCGACGGCCCGGGCCACCAGATCGGAGTTCGTCGAGCCGGTGTTCGACACCACCTCCACCTCCGTCCACAGGCTTCCCCCGCGCACCAGCGCACGGCGCAACGCGGGTGCGTTGAGGGGTGGACGGTCCAGGTCGGACCAGCGGTTGTCGTTTCCGTCTGAGTCATCTCGCGGCGTCATGCAAGCCACCCTAGGTGTGGTAAACACCGCACTGCCGATTGGTAGGCGCGCCACTACGCTACGGATGAGTAACCGTCCCCCCTTTTGAGCAGGCAGGGAGCCCCATCCCGATGTCCGAGCCGGAAGTGACCGACATCCACACCACCGCGGGAAAGCTCGCGGATCTCCAGCGCCGCATTCAGGAAGCGACGCACGCCGGCTCCGAACGCGCCGTCGAAAAGCAGCACGCCAAAGGCAAACTGACAGCCCGTGAGCGGATCGAGCTGCTGCTCGACGAGGACTCCTTCGTGGAGCTCGACGAGTTCGCGCGCCACCGCTCCACCAACTTCGGCCTGGCGGCCAACCGCCCCTACGGCGACGGCGTCGTCACCGGATACGGGACCGTCGACGGGCGGCCCGTGGCCGTCTTCTCCCAGGACTTCACCGTCTTCGGCGGCGCCCTGGGCGAGGTCTACGGTCAGAAGATCGTCAAGGTCATGGACTTCGCCCTGAAGACCGGCTGCCCGGTCATCGGCATCAACGACTCGGGCGGCGCCCGGATCCAGGAGGGCGTCGCGTCGCTGGGCGCGTACGGCGAGATCTTCCGCCGCAACACCCATGCGTCCGGCGTCATCCCGCAGATCAGCCTGGTGGTCGGGCCCTGCGCGGGCGGGGCGGTCTACTCCCCGGCCATCACCGACTTCACGGTCATGGTCGACCAGACCTCGCACATGTTCATCACCGGCCCGGACGTCATCAAGACCGTCACCGGCGAGGACGTCGGCTTCGAGGAGCTGGGCGGCGCCCGCACCCACAACTCCGTGTCGGGCGTGGCGCACCACATGGCCGGGGACGAGAAGGACGCCGTCGAGTACGTCAAGCAGCTGCTGTCGTACCTGCCGTCCAACAACCTCAGCGAGCTCCCGGTCTTCCCGGAGGAGGCGGACCTGTCCGTCACCGAGGAGGACCTCGAACTGGACACGCTCGTCCCGGACAGCGCGAACCAGCCGTACGACATGCACACGGTGATCGAGCACATCCTGGACGACGCCGAGTTCCTGGAGACGCAGCCCCTGTTCGCGCCGAACATCCTCACCGGCTACGGCCGGGTCGAGGGCCACCCGGTGGGCATCGTCGCCAACCAGCCGATGCAGTTCGCCGGCTGTCTGGACATCAAGGCCAGCGAGAAGGCCGCCCGGTTCGTACGGACCTGCGACGCCTTCAACATCCCGGTCCTCACCTTCGTGGACGTGCCCGGCTTCCTGCCCGGGGTCGACCAGGAGCACGACGGCATCATCCGCCGCGGCGCCAAGCTCATCTACGCCTACGCCGAGGCCACCGTCCCGCTCATCACGGTGATCACCCGCAAGGCCTTCGGCGGCGCCTACGACGTCATGGGCTCCAAGCACCTGGGCGCCGACCTCAACCTCGCGTGGCCGACGGCCCAGATCGCCGTCATGGGCGCGCAGGGCGCGGTCAACATCCTGCACCGCCGCACGATCGCCGAGGCGGAGGCCGCCGGTGACCTGGAAGCGACCCGGGCCCGGCTGATCCAGGAGTACGAGGACGCCCTCCTCAACCCGTATGTCGCGGCCGAGCGCGGCTACGTCGACTCGGTGATCAGGCCGTCGGACACCCGCAGGCACGTCGTGCGCGGTCTGCGTCAGCTGCGTACCAAGCGGGAGTCCCTGCCTCCGAAGAAGCACGGCAACATCCCCCTCTAGACCCTGGGAGCGATTGTGACGATCAAGGTCGTACGGGGAAATCCGACCCCGGAGGAGCTGGCCGCCGCACTGGCGGTGGTCCGGGCGCGCGCCGCGGCGGCGGCAGACATGCCGTCCGGCGCGCCCGGACCGCGGGACTCCTGGTCCGACCCGGCCCGTATCGCCGCCCGCCCGGTGCCCCGGCCCGGCCCGTCGGCGTGGGCCCGCACCTACTGGCCGGCATAGGAAACAGGGCACGTGACCCTGCCAGCGCCTCCCTGACGGCGTCGGCCGCCACCGGACCCCTGGTGGCGGCCGGCGCCGTCAGGGGTGCGTGTCACGGACAAGTTGAGTACGCGTACTCAGGTGTTCCGCGGCGGATCGCCGCACGCTCGTAGTCATGCTGTGGTCCGACCCCGAGAACGAGCCGCCGGAGGAACTGCGCGAGACGCAACTCATGCTGCGGCGGCTCGGCGTTCTCATGGCGCTGGCCATGGTGCTCGCGATGATCGTGCTCGGGCTGAGGTGAGCGGGCCGGGTCCGTCCGTGCAGGGCCGCCGATACGCTGGTCGCATGACTGATCAGCCGCGCCGCCGACTCGTCCTCGCCTCCCAGTCCCCCGCCCGGCTCGGGCTGCTGCGGCAGGCCGGACTCGCCCCCGAGGTGCTGGTGAGCGGCGTCGACGAGGACGCCGTCACCGCGCCCACCCCCGCCGAGCTGGCGCTCGCCCTCGCCGAGGCCAAGGCCTCCGTCGTGGCGGCCCGGCCCGACGTCCAGGGCGCGCTGGTGATCGGCTGCGACTCGGTGCTCGACCTGGACGGCCAGGCGTACGGCAAGCCCTCCGACGCCGAGGAGGCCACCGCCCGCTGGAAGGCGATGCGCGGCCGGGCCGGGACCCTCCAGACGGGCCACTGTGTCTGGGACACGGCGGCCAAGCGGTACGTGGCCGGCGTCGCCTCCACCGTCGTCCGCTTCGGCGAGCCCACCGACGCCGAGATCGCCGCCTACGTCGCCTCGGGCGAACCGCTCCACGTCGCCGGGGCGTTCACCCTCGACGGCCGCTCGGCGCCCTTCATCGACGGCATCGACGGCGACCACGGCAACGTGATCGGCATCAGCCTGCCCCTCGTCCGCCGGCTGCTGGCCGAACTGGGCGTCGGGATCACGGAATTGTGGACGCCCCGGGAAGGCTGATCAGGTCGCGCTGGGCGCCGGCGGCGGGGTGACGGGGGGAACGTCCTGGGGTCCCTGGGACTCCTGAGACTTCTGGAACCTCTGGGACTCCTGAGACTCCTGGAAACCTTGGGGCTCCTGGTCCCCCTGGGAACCCTGAGGCCCCTGGGGCTCGTCGGGCTTCCCGCGCTTACCGGCCGCGGCGCCCTCCTGGCGGTCGTACGTCATCAGCAGCAGCACGATCAGGGCGAGCACGACCATCATGAACGCGAAGGCGTTCCGGCCGAGCAGCCCCCACGCGAGCGCGCCCAGCAGGCAGTGCACCACGGCCGCGCTGATCAGCAGGACCCGCCCCAGACCGGCGGGCGGCCGGTTGCGCAGGGCGACGAGCAGGGCGACCAGGCCGCACAGCGCGAAGTACAGCCCGAAGCCGATCCCGCCGATCTTCGACGACAGCGACATCACGTCGGGGTCCAGGCCCGCCAAGGACATGTCCTGGCGGTCCACGACGACCCCCATGAACCAGTTGACCGCCGCGATGCCGAGCGCCTCCACGAAGAGCACGACCGCCACTACCCATGCCACCGGTCTTCGCACCACCGGCCCCACCCACTTTCGACCGCCGTCCGGGCATCACTGCTGTTACCCCAAGTACGTTCGGGACATCGCGAACGCTACTAACGGGTAAACCTCGGGACAAGGGTTCGGGGGAGGGCAAAGAATCATTGGGCCATTCGTAGGGACTCCACAAAGAAACAGAGTGGGCCGCAGCACGCTCTCACAGAGACCTTGACCACACCGGAGGGCTAGGGTTTCCGGGAGGAGTCCTGCGTACCGAGGTGCGACAAGGGATTTCGCGGATCGAGCGAGCCACTCATCACGCTCCGTGTGGGCAAGCTCACCATTGGGGATGGGTCGAAGTGCCGTGTCGGCAGTCCCTAAACTCGGCTTGTTTCAAGGAGGGAGCCTCAATCGTGCGCAAGGTGCTCATCGCCAACCGTGGCGAAATCGCTGTCCGCGTTGCCCGGGCCTGCCGGGACGCCGGGATCGCGAGCGTGGCCGTATACGCCGACCCGGATCGGGACGCTCTGCATGTCCGCGCCGCGGATGAGGCGTTCGCCCTGGGCGGTGACACCCCGGCGACCAGCTACCTCGACATCGACAAGGTGTTGAACGCGGCTCGCGAGTCGGGCGCGGACGCCGTCCACCCGGGGTACGGCTTCCTCTCGGAGAACGCCGACTTCGCCCAGGCCGTTCTCGACGCCGATCTGATCTGGATCGGCCCGCCGCCGCAGGCCATCCGTGACCTCGGTGACAAGGTCGCCGCCCGGCACATCGCGCAGCGCGCCGGTGCGCCGCTGGTGGCCGGCACGCCCGACCCGGTCTCCGGCGCCGACGAGGTCGTCGCCTTCGCCGAGGAGCACGGGCTGCCCATCGCCATCAAGGCCGCCTTCGGCGGTGGCGGGCGCGGCCTGAAGGTCGCCCGGACCCTCGAAGAGGTTCCGGAGCTGTACGAGTCCGCGGTGCGCGAGGCCGTCGCCGCCTTCGGCCGCGGCGAGTGCTTCGTCGAGCGCTACCTCGACAAGCCGCGGCACGTGGAGACGCAGTGCCTGGCCGACTCGCACGGCAACGTGGTCGTCGTGTCGACCCGTGACTGCTCGCTCCAGCGCCGCCACCAGAAGCTGGTCGAGGAGGCGCCGGCGCCGTTCCTGTCCGACCGGCAGGTCGAGCAGCTGTACTCCGCCTCCAAGGCCATCCTCAAGGAGGCGGGCTACGTCGGTGCGGGCACCGTCGAGTTCCTCGTCGGTGTCGACGGCACGATCTCCTTCCTGGAGGTCAACACGCGCCTCCAGGTGGAGCACCCGGTCACCGAGGAGGTCGCCGGCATCGACCTCGTGCGCGAGATGTTCCGTATCGCCGACGGCGAGGAGCTCGGTTACGGTGACCCCGCCCTGCGCGGTCACTCCTTCGAGTTCCGTATCAACGGCGAGGACCCCGGGCGCAACTTCCTCCCCGCTCCCGGCACGGTCACCGTCTTCGACGCGCCGTCCGGCCCGGGTGTCCGCCTGGACGCCGGCGTGGAGTCCGGCGCGGTCATCGGCCCGGCCTGGGACTCGCTGCTGGCGAAGCTGATCGTGACCGGCCGCACCCGCAGGGAGGCGCTGGAGCGTGCCGCCCGTGCCCTGGCGGAGTTCCAGGTCGAGGGCATGGCGACCGCGATCCCGTTCCACCGCGCGGTGGTCAGGGACCCGGCGTTCGCCCCGGAGCTGACCGGCTCCGCCGACCCGTTCACGATCCACACCCGCTGGATCGAGACCGAGTTCGTCAACGAGATCAAGCCCTTCACCGCCCCCGCCGACGTGGAGGCGGACGAGGAGTCCGGCCGTGAGACGGTCGTCGTCGAGGTCGGCGGCAAGCGCCTGGAGGTCTCTCTGCCCTCCTCGCTGGGCATGTCCCTGGCCCGCACCGGCCTCGCCGCCGGTGCCAAGCCGAAGCGTCGCGCGGCCAAGAAGTCCGGCCCCGTCGCGTCCGGTGACACCCTCGCCTCCCCGATGCAGGGCACGATCGTCAAGGTCGCGGTCGAGGAGGGCCAGGAGGTCAAGGAAGGCGACCTGGTCGTCGTCCTGGAGGCGATGAAGATGGAGCAGCCGCTGAACGCGCACCGCTCCGGCACGATCAAGGGTCTGGCCGCGGAGGTCGGCGCGTCCGTCACGTCCGGCGCCGCGATCTGCGAGATCAAGGACTGACCCGCCGCGACACATCACAGCGCCCCGCGGACCGGCTGCCCCGGCCCGCGGGGCGTTCGCGTCTCCCGACCCGTCACGGGCCCTGCCGTCCTTGCGGCGCGCGCCGGCCTTCCGACGCGGCTGTTCGGTGGCCTGCCGGGCCCGGGACCCGGCGGCACGCCGACATGGCGGTCCTGTGGGCCACTGACATCGATGCGTCCGACGCCGTCGACCAGGCACTGCTGTCCGGCCCGGTGGGCGTCACCGTCGACGGCGAGCTCCTGCTGCCCGCCCGGTCGCAGGGCCCCGGGTCACCGCGTCAACGGCTCGCCACGTCGGCGATGATCTGGCGGCGGATGCCGCTACCGAGGTGTCCCGGCAGGCATGCACCGGCGCCGTCCGCCAGGGACGGTCCAGGTCCGGGGAGGGGGTGATGGCGTAAGGCGCTCCCGCGACCGGCACCGTAGGCCCGCACCACGCGCACCCGCGTTCCAGCGCACCGGCGAGTCCGCACCACGCGCACCCGCGTTCCAGCGCACCGGCGAGTCCGCACCACGCGCACCCGCTGCCTCTCAGCCGCACCGCGAGCCCGCACCACGCGCACCCGCGCGCCAAGCCGCACAACAGGCCCGCGCCCCGTGTCTGCCGCGCCGCAGGCCCGATCCGCACGCCCGCGTCCAACCCGTGGCGCGGGCTTTCCGTTCGCGCCCGCGGCTCAGCGGCGGCGCAGGTCCGCCACGCGGGCGCGTTCCGTGCCGGGGCTCTGGTCGCCCAGGACCGCCGCGGTGCGCAGGCCGGGGCCCGCGCCCGGGACCTGGCCGCGACGAGGGGCCGGAAGGGGTACGTCCCGACGCTGCTGTTGACGCGCCGGGACCGCATCACCCCCCGGGCTTCCCGACGCCCCGGCCACGGCGATCTGCACCCCCTGGTCTGCGAGGGCCTGGAGCTCGGTGGCGGCACGGTCGTCGTGGGCCGGCGGCTCGTCGGTGATCAGCCGGGTGATCAGATCGGTGGGGACGGTCTGGAACATGGTGTCCGTACCCAGCTTGGTGTGGTCGGCGAGGACCACGACCTCCGCCGCGGCCTGGACGAGCGCCCGGTCGACGGACGCCGACAGCATGTTGGACGTGGACAGCCCGCGCTCGGCGGTCAGACCACTGCCGGAGAGGAAGGCCCGGGAGACCCGCAGCCCCTGGAGGGACTGCTCGGCCCCGGAGCCGACCAGGGCGTAGTTGGAACCGCGCAAGGTGCCGCCGGTCATCACGACCTCCACCCGGTTGGCATGGGCCAACGCCTGGGCGACGAGGAGCGAGTTGGTGACGACGGTCAGCCCGGGGACCCGGGCGAGCCGGCGCGCCAGCTCCTGGGTGGTGGTTCCCGCCCCGACCACGATGGCCTCGCCCTCTTCGACGAAGTTGGCGGCGAGATCGGCGATGGCCGTCTTCTCGGCGGTCGCGAGATGAGATTTCTGCGGAAAGCCGGACTCCCGCGTGAATCCGCCCGGCAGTACCGCACCGCCGTGCCGGCGGTCGAGGAGTCCTTCTGCCTCCAGCGCGCGCACGTCCCGCCGTACGGTCACTTCGGAGGTCTGGACGACGCGGGCGAGCTCACGGAGCGACACGGCCCCGTTCGCTCGCACCATTTCGAGGATCAATTGGCGACGTTCTGCAGCGAACACGAAACTGACAGTAACCCCAACGACCGTCTACTTTCAGCTGTTTGCGCCGAATAACAGAAGTTGTTCGCACGGTGGGACACGAGGTGGTATAGGGCCTAGTCGCGCCGACTATGCCGTACGAATGGTCGACAACTCCCCGTGACCAGCGGGGAATCGCTTTCGGCCGTCAGCTCTCGCCCGTGGGCTTACGGGTGTGCAGCTGCCGTGCCACCTCGG
The DNA here is from genome assembly GCF_042735715.1 of Streptomyces sp. NPDC059582. NCBI lineage: Bacteria > Bacillati > Actinomycetota > Actinomycetes > Kitasatosporales > Streptomycetaceae > Streptomyces > Streptomyces sp. NPDC059582. The sequence goes on along the minus strand of NZ_JBHWCC010000010.1, from coordinate 51,578 downwards.
CGATCGACCCCGAAAGGGACGGGTACACGGTGAAGGCGTTCGCGATCTGTTCGACCGTCAGATTGTTGTCGACGGCGATCGAGATGGGGTGGATGAGTTCCGAGGCGCGCGGCGACACGACCACACCGCCGACGACGATCTCCGTGCCCGGACGGCAGAAGATCTTCACGAAGCCGTCCCGGATGCCCTGCATCTTGGCGCGCGGGTTGCGCAGCAGCGGGAGCTTCACGACCCGGGCGTCGATCTTGCCGGCGTCGACGTCGGCCTGGCTGTAGCCGACGGTCGCGATCTCGGGGTCGGTGAAGACGTTCGAGGAGACGGTCTTGAGGTTGAGCGGGGCCACCGCGTCGCCGAGGAAGTGGTACATGGCGATACGGCCCTGCATGGCGGCGACGGAGGCGAGGGCGAAGACGCCGGTCACGTCACCGGCCGCGTACACCCCGGGGGCCGTGGTCCTGGAGACCCGGTCGGTCCAGATGTGACCGGACTCGCGGACCTTCACGCCCGCCTCCTCCAGGCCGAGCCCGGCGCTGTTGGGGATGGCGCCGACGGCCATCAGGCAGTGCGAGCCGGTGATGACGCGACCGTCGGCGAGGGTGACCTCGACGCGGTCGCCCACGCGCTTGGCGGACTGGGCGCGCGAGCGGGCCATGACGTTCATGCCGCGGCGGCGGAAGACGTCCTCGAGGACGGCGGCGGCGTCCGGGTCCTCGCCGGGCAGCACCCGGTCGCGGGACGACACGAGGGTGACCTTGGAGCCGAGCGCCTGGTAGGCGCCGGCGAACTCGGCGCCGGTGACACCCGAACCGACCACGATGAGCTCCTCCGGGAGCTCGGTGAGGTCGTAGACCTGGGTCCAGTTGAGGATGCGCTCGCCGTCGGGCTGGGCGTCCGCCAGCTCGCGCGGGTGACCGCCGGTGGCGATGAGGACGGCGTCGGCGACGAGGGTCTCCTCGGTGCCGTCGGCGGCCGCGACGACGACCTTGCGCGAGCCGTCGAGGGCCTGCATGCCCTCCAGCCGGCCGCGCCCGCGCATGACCCGCGCACCGGCGCGCGTCACGGAGGCGGTGATGTCGTGCGACTGCGCGAGCGCGAGCCGCTTCACCCGTCGGTTGACCTTGCCGAGGTCCACGCCGACCACGCGGGCGGCCTGCTCCACGTGCGGGGTGTCGTCGGCGACGATGATGCCCAGCTCTTCGTACGACGAGTCGAAGGTGGTCATCACCTCGGCCGTGGCGATCAGGGTCTTCGACGGCACGCAGTCGGTCAGCACCGACGCTCCGCCCAGACCGTCGCAGTCGACGACGGTCACCTCCGCGCCGAGCTGCGCTGCCACCAGCGCTGCTTCGTAGCCGCCGGGTCCGCCACCGATGATCACGATCCGAGTCACGTACCCCATTGTCCCGCACGCTTCAAGGTGCTACCGCCCCGGGGTGCCGGGCCGCCCGCGGAGGGCGGACGAGCGGGACGGGAGTGGCACCCGTGACGCTGCCGTACTCTCGACCCATGTCGCTCTACACCGCGTACGCCGGCAACCTCGACGCGCGGCTGATGTCCCGCCGCGCCCCGCACTCACCGCTGCGCGCGACGGGCTGGCTGAACGGCTGGCGGCTGACGTTCGGCGGTGAGCAGCTGGGCTGGGACGGCGCGCTGGCCACGGTCGTCGAGGACCCGGGCGCGCAGGTCTTCGTCGCGCTGTACGACATCGCCCCCATGGACGAGGAGTCGCTGGACCGCTGGGAGGGCGTGGGCCTCGGCATATACCGCCGGGTGCGGGTACGCGTGCACACGCTGGACGGGCAGGAGTCGGCGTGGACGTACGTACTGAACGGATACGAGGGCGGACTGCCCTCCGCGCGCTATCTCGGCGAGGTGGCGGACGCGGCCGAGTCGGCCGGGGCACCGCACGACTACGTGATGGAACTGCGCAAGCGACCCTGCTGAGTCGCGTCACGGACGCCGGGTGCGGCCGCCTGGCCGCGTCACGCGGCCGCCGGGTCGCGGTGCGCCGCCGCTCTCGTCCGATCACCCCGTTCGACGGTTCGTTGGAAACGACAAGACAACGATCGCCATCCCGTGAGCTCTGTCATCTACGCGCGTAGGCCCAGACCGGCTACCCTCATCCGCGTGAACGCATCTCTTCTTCCGGACGACATCCAGGGCGACCCCTATGCCGCCGCCGACGCGGCCGCCGCGCGGCTGCGCGAGCTCACGGGCGCCGAGACCCACGACGTCGCCCTCGTGATGGGCTCCGGCTGGGCTCCGGCCGTGGACGCCCTCGGCGCTCCCGACGCCGAGTTCCAGGTCACCGAGCTGCCCGGATTCCCGCCGCCGGCGGTCGAGGGCCACGGCGGCAAGGTCCGCTCGTACACGATCGGCGACAAGCGCGCGCTCGTCTTCCTGGGCCGTACCCACTTCTACGAGGGCCGCGGCGTCGCCTCCGTCGCGCACGGCGTGCGCACCGCGGTGGCCGCGGGCTGCAAGACCATGGTCCTGACCAACGGCTGCGGTGGCCTGCGCGAGGGCATGCGTCCCGGGCAGCCGGTCCTGATCAGCGACCACATCAACCTCACGGCGACCTCGCCGATCGTCGGCGCGAACTTCGTGGACCTCACGGATCTCTACTCCCCGCGGCTGCGCGCCCTGTGCAAGGACATCGACTCCAGCCTGGAGGAGGGCGTCTACGCGCAGTTCCCCGGCCCGCACTACGAGACCCCGGCCGAGATCCGTATGGCCCGTGTCATCGGCGCGGACCTCGTCGGCATGTCGACGGTCCTGGAGGCCATCGCCGCGCGCGAGGCCGGCGCCGAGGTGCTGGGCATCTCGCTGGTCACCAACCTCGCGGCGGGCATGACGGGCGAGCCCCTCAACCACGAGGAGGTCCTCCAGGCCGGCCGCGACAGCGCGACCCGGATGGGCTCCCTGCTGGCCCAGGTGCTGGGCCGCCTGTAAGCACCGCCGGCCGGGGGCGGCGGGGGCGGGAAGCACCCCGGGCACCCGCACCCGCACCGCACGCACACGAACGAGAGGTTGGACCGAAGGTGCACGACGATCTCCTCGCACGGGCCACGTCATGGCTGGCCGAGGACCCCGACGCGGACACCCGTGAGGAACTCGCCAAGCTCATCGACGCGGGGGACCACGCCGAGCTCGCCGCCCGCTTCGGCGGCACCCTCCAGTTCGGCACGGCGGGCCTGCGCGGCGAACTCGGCGCCGGCCCCATGCGCATGAACCGCTCGGTCGTGATCCGCGCCGCGGCCGGGCTCGCCGCGTATCTGAAGAAGAACGGCGGCACCGGCGGCCTCGTCGTCATCGGCTACGACGCCCGGCACAAGTCGGCCGACTTCGCCCGCGACACCGCCGCCGTGATGACGGGCGCCGGGCTGCGCGCCGCCGTCCTGCCGCGCCCGCTGCCCACGCCCGTGCTCGCGTTCGCCATCCGGCACCTGGGCGCGGTCGCCGGTGTCGAGGTCACGGCCAGCCACAACCCGCCGCGCGACAACGGCTACAAGGTCTACCTGGGCGACGGCTCCCAGATCGTCCCGCCGGCCGACGCGGAGATCGCCGCCGAGATCGACGCGATCGACCGCCTCGCCGACGTCCCCCGCCCGGACAGCGGCTGGGACACCCTCGACGACAGCGTCCTGGAGGCCTATCTGGCCCGCACGGACGCCGTCCTCTCCCCCGCCTCGCCCCGCACCGCCCGCACCGTCTACACGGCGATGCACGGCGTCGGCAAGGACGTCCTGCTGGCCGCCTTCGCCCGGGCCGGTTTCCCGGCCCCCGTCCTCGTCGCCGAACAGGCCGAGCCGGACCCGGACTTCCCGACCGTCTCCTTCCCCAACCCGGAGGAGCCCGGCGCGATGGACCTGGCCTTCGCGACGGCCCACGAGAGCGACCCGGACCTGGTCATCGCCAACGACCCGGACGCCGACCGGTGCGCCGCGGCGGTCAAGGAGAACGGGGCCTGGCGCATGCTCCGCGGGGACGAGGTCGGCTCGCTGCTCGCCGCCCACCTCGTCCGGCGCGGCGCCACCGGCACCTTCGCGGAGTCCATCGTCTCCTCCTCCCTGCTCGGCCGGATCGCCGAGAAGGCCGGCCTGCCGTACGAGGAGACCCTCACCGGCTTCAAGTGGATCGCCCGCGTGGACGGCCTGCGCTACGGCTACGAGGAGGCCCTCGGCTACTGCGTCGACCCCGACGGCGTGCGCGACAAGGACGGCATCACCGCCGCCCTGCTGATCACCGAGCTCGCCTCGGAGCTGAAGGAGCAGGGCCGCACGCTCCTCGACCTCCTCGACGACCTCGCCGTCGAGCACGGCCTGCACGCCACCGACCAGCTGTCGGTCCGCGTGCAGGACCTCTCGGTCATCGCCGACGCCATGCGGCGGCTGCGCGAGCGGCAGCCCACCGAGCTGGCCGGGCTGCCGGTCACCGGGGCCGAGGACCTCACCCGGGGCACCGACCGGCTGCCGCCCACGGACGGCCTGCGCTACACCCTCGACGGCGCTCGCGTCATCGTGCGCCCCAGCGGCACCGAGCCCAAGCTCAAGTGCTACCTGGAGGTCGTCGTCCCCGTCGGCACCCACGCCGACCTGCCGGCCGCCCGCGCCCGGGCCGCCGACCTGCTGGCGACGATCAAGCGCGACCTGTCGGCGGCCGCCGGCATCTGAGCCGTGACCGCCGTACGCGTCGCCCGCGCGGCGCGCAGGCGTCGATGGGGTGCCCCGGGCCGGGGCACCCCATCGGGTGATTTCCGCTGACTTCCGTGCGACAGCCGACGCACGCTCCACGCCCGGCCGCGCTCCCCGGGAAACGGTGATCCGGTACCGCCCGCCGAGTACTGGAGCCGCCGCCGTGTCCTCGACCGCCCCCGACACCGCCCCCCGCGGTCACATCCCGGGCACCCGACGACCTCACGCCCCCACCGCCGCCCCGCCCCGCGCTCTCGTCCCGCGCGCCCTGCGCGCCCTGCGCCGCGCGGCCCCGGCCCTGGTGGCCCATCTCGCCGTGCACGCCGCCGGCCTGCTGCTGCTCGCCTCCTGGGCGCATCGCAAGCACCACGGCGTCTGGCCGATCCTGGCGGCCCAGTGGGACGCCAACTGGTACCTCGGCATCGCCGACCACGGCTACACCCCCGACCTGGGCACCGCGTACAACACCAACAACATGGCCTTCTTCCCGCTCTACCCCCTGCTGGTGAAGGTGGTCGCGGTGGTCACCCCGGGCACCCGGGCGAGCACCGGCCTGGGTCTCGCCGTCGCCGTGTCGTTCTTCGCCGCCTGGGGCGTCTTCGCCGTCGGCGACCGCCTGCACGGCCGTCGGGCCGGCGTCCTGCTGACCGTCCTGTGGGCGGCGCTGCCGGTCGGTCTCGTGCAGTGGATGGGCTACACCGAGTCCCTGTTCACGGCATTCGCGGCCTGGGCCCTGTACGCCGTGCTGACCGGCCGCTGGCTGTGGGCGGGGGCGTGTGCCGCGCTCGCCGGCCTGACCCGCCCGACCGGTGTCGCGGTGGCCGCGGCCGTCACCGTCACGGCCCTGCTGTCCCTGCGCGGCCGCTTCTCGTCCCGCGCCCTGGCCGGTGCCCTGCTCGCGCCGCTGGGCTGGTGCGCGTACGTCGGCTGGGTGGGCCTGCGCCTGGGCCGCTGGGACGGCTACTTCGCCGTGCAGCGGCTGTGGCACAACGAGTGGGACGGCGGTGCGGACACCCTGCGCAGGATGCGGGAGCTGCTGGTGTACGACCACACGCCGGAGCTGTTCCTGGTGCTGGTGACCGTGACGCTGATCGGGTCGGCGGTGCTGTTCGCGCTGTCGGTGTGGGACCGCCAGCCCCTGCCCCTGCTGGTCTTCACGGGTGTCCTGCTGCTGATCGTGCTGGGCAGCGGCGGCGTCTACTTCCCGCGCGCCCGCTTCCTCGTCCCGGGCTTCCCGCTGCTGCTCCCGCTCGCCCTGCACCTCTCCCGGGCCTCCCGCCGCTTCCGCGCCCTCGCCCTGTCGACGGCGGTGCTGGGTTCGGCGTACTGCGGTGGGTACATGGTGCTGGTGTGGCCGGGAGCGCCCTGATTCACGCGGAGTCGGGCTGTCGCACGCTCCCCGGCCGCCTCCTTCCGCCCCCTCCGCCCCACCCTGTGAAGACAGCACGGATGCCCTCCTCCCCCTTGGAGGCATCCGCCCCCCGAGGTGTCCCCCGCCCCCCGGCTCCGGCCGGCGTGACGTTCGCCCGGGCGGGCACGGGCTCCGGCCCCGGCGAACGTCACGCCGACCGACCGCGACCCCGGCGAACGTCACGCCGACCGACCGCGACCCCGGCTCACCCGATCGGGAACCACTCCTGGCCGAGCAGCACGGCCGTCAGCCAGAGCAGGGCGAACAGCACGGCGAGCGGCCACAGAGGGCGCCCCCGCCCACGTTCCTCGCTGTCGCCGCTGGGACGCAGGGCGGGGTCGGTGCGCATGGCGGTGACCTCGGCGGCCAGGGCGTCGTACGGGTGAGTCACGCCGAGCCTGCGCTGGAACCAGGCCCAGTGGGGCGCGGAGACGGTCCATGACTCGCCACCGCGCCAGCGCAGCTTGAGCTCGAAGGACTCCCGGCGGACCGAGCGCACGTCGTCCCAGGGGATGTGAGTGGTTCTGCGCAGGCCGTTCAGCCAGAGCCCGGTGCGGTCGGCGGTGATGCGCCAGCACAGCTTCACGGCGACGCGGGCCGCGCCGAACAGGCCCAAGAGGACGATGAGGATCTGCTGCCACAGGGCGGCTCCCTCGTCGGTGAACCCCGCCCACCACACCCAGACGCCCCACTGCACCGTCAGGAGACCGGCCAGCCAGTCCACCGCGCCCGCCCGCCAGCGCCGTACCGGCACCGTCTTCGTCAGGCGCGCGGCCGCCACCAGGCCGAGGTGCTGTTCGTCGTCCGCCGCGGTCCGGGCCGCCGCCCGCTTCTCCCACCTGAGCCGGCGCCGCACGCCGCCCTCCGACAGCGGGCGTACGGGCCCGGTCGACCGTTCCGCCACCGGCACGCCGCCCGGTTCCGGCGCGGCGCTGACGAGCACGAGCTCGGCTCCCTCGTACGGCGTCCCGTACAGGACGGCCTGACGCAGCGGCCTCGGCCGGTCGTCGTCGAGCCGGGCGAGCATGTCGTCCAGCTCCGCCTCACGGTCCGCCTTGTCCTCGTCCTCGTCGTCGACCTCGTCCGTGTCGGGGTCCAGCGGGACCGTGGCGACGGTGAACAGCGGTCGCAGGCCCATCACATCGTCCGCCGCGAAGACCTCCGCGTCGGCGCTCTCGTTCTCGCGCATCAGGACACGCAGGACGGGGACGGGCGCGGCGCGCAGCGCGGCGGCCCGCCGCCGGCCCAGTACTCCGGAGAGCAGTCCGGTGACACCCAGCCCGGCCACGAAGAAGCCGGTGACGGCCGCCGCCCCATGATCCTCCGACGAGTTCCACAGGCCGGCGGTCGCGATCAGCGCGGTGCCCGCCAGGATCAGGGCGATCCCGAGTCCGGAGAGGATCCGGCCGCGCCACAGGGGCCCGTCCACGGCCGGCAGGGGGGCGGTCACGCCTTCGGCGGCCGCCAGCGCCGCCTCCCGCTGCCGCTGCCGCGCCCGCAGCCGCGATTCTGCGACCGCCGCGCAGGCACCCGCCAGCAGGAGCACGCCGGCGAGCACGGCGGACCCCGGAGCGGGACGCGCGACGACGGCCACCACGGCCAGCGCCGGCGCCGACACCCGCACGATCTCCGGTCTCAGCGGCAGCCAGACGAGGTGGAGCGCGGCCGACGCCGCGAGGTAGGGCGGCAGACCGGCTCCGGTCAGGCCGAAGGCGGCCAGCCCGCCCGTGGACAGCGCCAGCTGCACGACCGGCAGCCCGGGCCATCGCAAAGGGGTCCAACCCGGCGGCAGTGTCCGCGTCCAGCGACGGGTCTGTTCCGTGTTCCAGGGAAGGCAGCCGTCGGGTATCGCGGTGGCGGGCAACGGCCGCCGGACGTCGGTGTTCATCGGTTCCCAGAGGCTCGGACCACGAGGGTCGGTGTTCGGCACGGTCCTCGGCCTCGTCTCCGGGTGGGGGAACGGCCGCCGCGGCCGGGGCAGAGGCATCATGGCCGACCTGTTGATCGACCGACCGGGCGGCCCCGCCTCAGCCGGGGCTCATTCCCGGATCACCTCGATCACCGCCGATCACTGCCGATCACTGCCGATCACTGCCGATCGTTCCCGGATCGGTCCCGGAACACCCGTGCTCACCTGACCGCGAGCAGCACCGCCAGCAGGACCGCTCCGGCCACGATCGGTCCCATGATCTCGTACGCCCAGCGCACGGTCACCGCTCCCTGCGAGGTCGCGGCCTTCTCCCGGGCGTTCAGCAGCTCGCGCAGCTCATCCATGATCTTGTCGGTCTCGGCGCGCGCCGGGCCCACGTCGGCCGCCGGTCCGCCGCCCGTGGCGTCCATGCCGCCCAGACCGCCCGCCACACTGCCGCCGAACAGCCCGCCCCGGCGCCCGCCGGACTCGGCCCGCGCCTGCTGTCGCATCGCCCGCTTCCGCGCCCTCAGCGAGACGGGGACCGACCACAGCTGGTACTTGGCCCCGGACTTCGTGATCACCTCGTTGGAGTAGCCGGACCGCAGCGAGGCGACCTCACCCCAGGGCACCACGACGGCCCGGAAGGGGTTGCGGACGCGCATCCGGTCGTCGTTGGCGAAGACGGCGGGCCGCAGCGTGAAGGCGACCACCAGCGGAACGAAGAAGATCATCCCGGCGAGGGCCAGCCACGGGGTGCTGCCGTGCCCGGTGACGAGCGCGTCGATGCCGAGCCAGCCGATGAGCGCGAGCAGCAGGAACCCGCCGGCCAGACCCGAGGCCGACCGGTAGATGCGGTCCTTGGACTCGGGGCCCGAGGGCTGCGGCGCTGGTGACTGGTGCTCCGGGGTCGTCATGGTCCCGATTCTGCCCGACGCCCACGAGGACGCTCATCCCCGGTGCCCACGGAGCACTCCACCGGCCCCTGCCACGCGGCTTCCACCGAGCCCGGCCACGCGCCCTCCCTCCCCCCGCCCCGCGACCTTCACCCGGCCCCTGGCCCCGCGCCCTTCACCCGCCCCTGGCCCCGCGCCCTCCGCAGGGTCCCGGCGGCGCGGGGCGATCCACGGCGCCCCCGGCCGCGTCGATCCACCGCTCCCCGGTGCAGCACCGACGCAGCACCGACGCCGTACGCTTCCCCCGGAGAAGCTCCCGGGGGTGTACAGCCGCTACGCGCGTAGATATGCTCGTCTGGTGACCATGCCCACCTCTGCACCCGCTGCCCTCGCTGACGTCACCGCGTCCGACAGCACGCTGCGCCGCTTCCTCCACGGGCTGCCCGGCGTCGACGCGGTCGGCCTGGAGGCGCGCGCCGCCTCGCTCGGCACCCGATCCATCAAGACCACCGCGAAGGCGTACGCCATCGACCTCGCCATCTCGATGGTCGACCTGACGACGCTGGAAGGCGCGGACACCCCGGGCAAGGTCCGGGCGCTCGGCGCCAAAGCGGTCCACCCCGACCCGACCGATGCCACGACCCCCGCGACCGCGGCCGTCTGCGTCTACCCCGACATGGTGGCCACCGCCAAGGAGGCCGTCGCCGGCTCGGGCGTGAAGGTCGCGTCGGTCGCCACCGCCTTCCCCGCGGGCCGCGCCGCCCTCGACGTGAAGCTGGCCGACGTGCGTGACGCCGTCGCCGCGGGCGCCGACGAGATCGACATGGTCATCGACCGCGGGGCGTTCCTCGCGGGCCGGTATCTCAAGGTGTACGACGAGATCACCGCCGTGAAGGAGGCCTGCGGGACGAGCTCCCGCCTGAAGGTCATCTTCGAGACCGGCGAGCTGTCGACGTACGACAACATCCGCCGGGCCAGCTGGCTCGGCATGCTGGCCGGGGCCGACTTCATCAAGACCTCGACCGGCAAGGTCGCCGTGAACGCGACCCCGCCGAACACGCTGCTGATGCTGGAGGCGGTGCGCGACTTCCGCGCCCAGACCGGCGTCCAGGTCGGCGTGAAGCCGGCCGGCGGCATCCGCACCACCAAGGACGCGATCAAGTTCCTGGTCCTGGTCAACGAAACCGTCGGCGAGGACTGGCTGGACAACCACTGGTTCCGCTTCGGCGCCTCCTCGCTCCTGAACGACCTGCTGATGCAGCGTCAGAAGCTGGCCACCGGCCGCTACTCCGGCCCCGACTACGTGACGGTGGACTGATCACCATGGCATCCGCATTCGAGTACGCACCGGCGCCCGAGTCCCGCTCGGTCGTCGACATCGCGCCGTCGTACGGCCTCTTCATCGACGGCGAGTTCACCGAGGCAGCCGACGGCAAGGTCTTCAAGACGGTCAGCCCCTCCACCGAGGAGGTCCTCTCCGAGGTCGCCCAGGCGGGCGAGGCGGACGTCGACCGCGCGGTGAAGGCCGCCCGCAAGGCCTTCGAGAAGTGGTCGGCGCTGCCGGGCGCCGAGCGCGCCAAGTACCTGTTCCGGATCGCGCGCATCATCCAGGAGCGCAGCCGCGAGCTGGCCGTCCTGGAGACGCTGGACAACGGAAAGCCCATCAAGGAGACCCGCGACGCCGACCTCCCGCTGGTCGCCGCGCACTTCTTCTACTACGCGGGCTGGGCCGACAAGCTGGAGCACGCCGGCTTCGGCGCGAACCCGCGCCCCCTGGGCGTCGCGGGCCAGGTCATCCCGTGGAACTTCCCCCTGCTGATGCTGGCGTGGAAGATCGCCCCGGCGCTGGCGACCGGCAACACGGTCGTGCTCAAGCCCGCGGAGACCACTCCCCTGTCGGCGCTGTTCTTCGCGGACGTCTGCCGCCAGGCCGGCCTGCCCAAGGGCGTCGTCAACATCCTTCCGGGGTACGGCGACGCGGGCGCCGCGCTCGTCGCGCACCCGGACGTGAACAAGGTCGCCTTCACCGGCTCGACCGCGGTCGGCAAGGAGATCGCCCGGACGGTCGCCGGCAGCCGCAAGAAGCTCACCCTCGAGCTGGGCGGCAAGGGCGCCAACATCGTCTTCGACGACGCCCCGATCGACCAGGCCGTCGAGGGCATCGTGAACGGCATCTTCTTCAACCAGGGCCAGGTCTGCTGCGCGGGCTCCCGGCTCCTGGTGCAGGAGTCGGTCCAGGACGAGGTGCTGGACTCGCTCAAGCGCCGTCTGTCGACCCTCCGTCTGGGCGACCCGCTGGACAAGAACACGGACATCGGCGCGATCAACTCCGCCGAGCAGCTCGCGCGCATCACCTCGCTCGTCGAGCAGGGCGAGGCGCAGGGTGCGCAGCGCTGGTCCCCGGCCTGCGAACTCCCCTCCTCCGGCTACTGGTTCGCCCCGACGCTCTTCACGAACGTCACCCAGGCGCACACCATCGCCCGGGACGAGATCTTCGGCCCGGTGCTGTCGGTCCTCACCTTCCGCACGCCCGACGAGGCCGTCGCCAAGGCGAACAACACGCCGTACGGCCTCTCCGCCGGCATCTGGACGGAGAAGGGGTCCCGGATCCTGGCCGTCGCGAACAAGCTGCGCGCGGGTGTCGTCTGGTCCAACACGTTCAACAAGTTCGACCCGACCTCGCCCTTCGGCGGCTACAAGGAGTCGGGCTTCGGTCGCGAGGGCGGCCGCCACGGCCTGGAGGCGTACCTCGATGTCTGAGAAGACGGAAAAGACCGACCTGCGACTGTCGGTCTTCAAGACCTACAAGCTGTACGTGGGCGGGAAGTTCCCGCGTTCCGAGAGCGGCCGGGTGTACGAGGTGACCGACTCAAAGGGCAAGTGGCTGGCGAACGCGCCCCTTTCCTCCCGCAAGGACGCCCGTGACGCCGTCGTCGCCGCCCGCAAGGCGTTCGGCGCCTGGTCGGGCGCGACGGCGTACAACCGCGGCCAGATCCTCTACCGCGTCGCGGAGATGCTGGAGGGCCGCCGCGAGCAGTTCGCGCGCGAGGTCGCCGACGCCGAGGGCCTGTCGAAGGCGAAGGCGGCCGCGGTCGTCGACGCGGCGATCGACCGCTGGGTCTGGTACGCGGGCTGGACCGACAAGATCGCCCAGGTGGTCGGCGGCGGCAACCCGGTGGCGGGCCCGTTCTTCAACCTCTCCTCCCCCGAGCCGACGGGCGTGGTGACGGTGCTCGCCCCGCAGGAGTCGTCCTTCCTGGGCCTGGTCTCGGTGGTCGCCCCGGTCATCGCGACCGGCAACACGGTGGTCGTGATCACGTCCGAGAAGTCCCCGCTCCCTGCGCTGTCCCTGGGCGAGGTGCTGGCCACCTCCGACCTCCCCGGCGGTGTCGTCAACGTCCTCTCGGGCCGTACGGCGGAGATCGCGCCGACCCTGGCGGCGCACCAGGACGTCAACGCGATCGACCTCGCCGGCGCCGACGAGGCGCTGGCGAAGGAGCTGGAGATCGCGGCGGCGGACAACCTCAAGCGGGTGCTCCGTCCACAGCCTGTGGATTACTCGGCGACCCCCGGCACCGACCGCATGACGGCCTTCCTGGAGACCAAGACGGTCTGGCACCCGACGGGTTCGCTGGGCGCGTCCGGATCCTCGTACTGACCTGATCCGACGCGGCCTGACCTGACCCTGGCCTGAGCCGACCGCGGTCCGGCCTGGACCGACCGCGGTCCGGCCGCCGCGAAAGCCGGAGAGCCGCGCCTCCCCTCCGTCCGGGGGAAGCGCGGCTCTCCGTCTGCCGTGGTCAGCCGCCCAGCAGCCCCGCGGCCTGCCCCAGCACCGGAATGCTGCCGACGGACTGCGCCTGCGCCACCGGCCCGGTCAGGGCCTGCGAGGTCAGCGGCTGGAAGTCGGCGAGCTGGGTGCCGACGCCGTTGTCGAGGGGGTCGACACCGGTGCCCGCCAGGGGGTTGGGCTTGAGGTTCTGGACCGGGCCGGTGACGTAACGGACCGAGCCGAAAAGGTTGTCGAGGCCCGCCTGCGGGTCGAGCCGTCCGGCCGACGTGGGGTTCGCGCGCATCACATCGACCGCCGGGTCGGCGGCCGCGGCGGCCGTCCCCGCGCCCGCGCCGAGGGCCACCCCCGTGGTCGCGAGGGCGACCAGGGCGCGCCGGCCGGTCGGGATGTGGGGGAAGTCGTGTCGGGCCATCGCTGGTGCCACCTTCTCGATGCGCAAGGTAATCATGACGACACGAAGGGTAGTTGAGGTGTGATGCGCGCTTCAAAGCCGACCCGCGGGGTCGGCAGCAGGGTGCACCATGGCGCAAACTGGTGTTCCGTGAGCATCCATCCCCCGTCCCCCGCCCGTGTCGTGCTGCTGTGCGGCCCCTCGGGCTCGGGCAAGTCCCTTGTCGCCGCCCGCTCCGGGCTGCCCGTGCTGCGCCTCGACGACTTCTACAAGGAGGGCGAGGACCCGACGCTGCCCCTGGTGGCGGGGAGTTCCGACATCGACTGGGACCACCCCGGGTCGTGGGACGCGGACATCGCGGTCGACGCCATCACCCGGCTGTGCGCCACCGGCTCGACGGGCGTACCGGTGTACGACATCTCGTTGAGCGCCCGCACCGGCGAGGAGATCCTGTGCATCGACCGGGCCCCGCTGTTCATCGCGGAGGGCATCTTCGCGGCCGAGATCGTGCGGCGCTGCCGGGACCTGGGTGTTCTGGCGGACGCCCTGTGCCTGACCCGGGGACCGCTCACCACGTTCCGCCGCCGTTTCCTGCGTGACCTCAAGGAGGGCCGCAAGTCGGTGCCGTTCCTGCTGCGCCGCGGCTGGCGTCTGATGCGCGCGGAACGCTCGATCGTCGCCCGCCAGACCTCGCTGGGCGCGCACGCCTGCGACCGGGACGAGGCCCTGGGCAGGCTGGCCGCGGCGGCGGTGGGCCGCTCCGTACGGACGAGCTCGGTGGCCTGAGCCGCTCGGGCGAGGCGGGCAAAGCGGAAGCGGGACTGGACGGACCCCCCGGCCCTCCAGTCCCGCTCCCTTTCTCGCTCTCCCGCGTCCCCCGTGACCCGCGCGGCAGAGCTCCCCCGTTCCCCGCTGATCCCCCCGGTACCGTTCCGCACCCCCCGGTGCGGCCCCCCGGTACCCGGTCCTGCTCCCGCATCCCCCGGTGCGAGTCCCCCGTCACTGCCTCCCGCACCCCCCGGTGCGGGACCCCCGTTGCTTCTCCCCCGTGACCCTCAGGCGACCAGCTCCCCGAAGGCGTCCTCCTCGTCACGGCCGAAGCTGAGGACCTCGTCCTCACGCAGCCGGCGGAGCGACCGCCAGATGCTCGACTTCACCGTGCCGACACTGATGTCGAGGATGTCCGCGATCTCCGGGTCGGTCCGGCCCTCGTAGTAACGCAGGACCAGCATCGTCCGCTGGAGTTCGGGCAGCCGGGCCAGCGCCTGCCACAGGACCGTGCGCAGTTCGGTGCCGCGCATCGCGTCCGTGTCGCCGGGCGTCTCCGGCAGTTCCTCGGTCGGGTACTCGTTCAGCTTGCGGCGGCGCCACGCGCTGATGTGCAGGTTGGTCATCGTCCGGCGCAGGTATCCGCCGACCGCGGCCTTGTCACTGATCCGGTCCCATGCCCGGTAGGTCGAGAACAGCGCGCTCTGCAACAGGTCCTCGGCCTCGAAGCGGTCACCGGTGAGGTGGTACGCGGTGGCGTACAGGGAGGCGCGGCGCTCCTGGACGTAGGCGGTGAACTCCGCCTCCGACAGCGAACGACGCTCCCCCGTGTCCTCCCCGCACGCGGATCCCCCGACCGCGCCCACAGCGGCTGCCGCCGTGGATTCCCCCGTGTTGGCGTCAACCACCGACATGTACGCGGTGTGCTGACGCCCGGTGCCGCGAGCGCACCCCCGCCCGCCCACGGCACCGGACTTCTCGGAACCCCGGGTGACGTCGTGCAGACGCGTGATCACTGCGCTGGTGCTGGTGCTGTACAGCGTGTTCATCTCGCGCCCCCCGTCGTGGACTTCCGGTGTTCGGCTTGTTGCGACGTGCTTCCTTGCCTGTGCCGAAAAGCTTGCCGGGGCCACTTCATGGCCATGTCCGCCGACTGTCACAGACCTGTCACAGGGGTCGTCCGTACGCGCGGCACGGCGCCGTCACACAGGAGCGCGATACGGCTACTCAGACGTACGAGCGACATCGATCATTTGCGGGAGATGTGTGGGAGCGCTCCAAGTGTCGAAACCCCGACCCGCCATGGGCCAGAATGACCCCTGTGCCTTCCCTGTTGCTGATCGAGGACGACGACGCCATCCGTACGGCCCTGGAGCTCTCTCTGACGCGCCAGGGACACCGCGTGGCGACCGCTGCCAGCGGTGAGGACGGTCTGAAGCTGCTGCGCGAGCAGCGGCCGGACCTGATCGTGCTGGACGTGATGCTGCCCGGCATCGACGGGTTCGAGGTGTGCCGGCGCATCCGGCGCACGGACCAGTTGCCGATCATCCTGCTGACCGCGCGCAGTGATGACATCGATGTGGTGGTCGGACTGGAGTCCGGAGCCGACGACTACGTCGTCAAGCCGGTCCAGGGGCGGGTGCTCGACGCCCGGATCCGGGCCGTGCTGCGGCGCGGTGAGCGCGAGGCGAACGACGCGGCGACCTACGGCTCCCTCGTCATCGACCGCGCGGCGATGACCGTGACGAAGAACGGCGAGGACCTCCAACTGACGCCCACCGAGCTGCGGCTGCTGCTCGAACTGAGCCGGCGGCCGGGCCAGGCGCTGTCCCGGCAGCAACTGCTGCGGCTGGTGTGGGAGCACGACTACCTCGGCGACTCGCGGCTCGTGGACGCCTGTGTGCAGCGGCTGCGCGCGAAGGTCGAGGACGTGCCGTCGTCCCCGACGCTGATCCGTACCGTGCGCGGTGTCGGATACCGCCTGGACGCGCCCCAGTAATGACAAGTGCGCAAGGGGGGATCCGCGGCTGGGCCGCGGCTCGCAAGGGAGTCTGGTCGCGGCTGCGCTTCACCAGTCTGCGGCTGCGGCTCGTCGTCGTCTTCGGGCTGGTGGCGCTGACCGCCGCCGTGTCCGCGTCCGGGATCGCCTACTGGCTCAACCGCGAGGCGGTGCTGACCCGCACCCAGGACGCGGTGCTGCGCGACTTCCAGCAGGAGATGCAGAACCGGGCGGGCTCGCTGCCGGAGTACCCGTCGCAGGACGAACTCCAGCACACCGCCGGTCAGATGGCCAACAGCAGTCAACGCTTCAGCGTGCTGCTCGTCGGCGAGGACGCGGCCGGCAAGGCCGTCTACGGCAACTCCGGGGGCCTGAGCGGCTTCTCGCTCCAGGACGTGCCCGTGTCGCTGCGGACCGCGGTGAACCGGCAGCAGGACGTCACGGCCGGCAACAAGTCGCCGTACCACCTGTACTGGCAGCGGGTCGTCGACGACGGCACGCCGTACCTCGTGGCCGGAACCAAGGTGATCGGCGGCGGTCCCACCGGGTACATGCTGAAGTCGCTGGAGCCGGAGGCCAAGGACCTCAACTCGCTGGCCTGGTCGCTGGGCATCGCCACCGGGCTCGCGCTGATCGGCGCCGCGCTGCTCGCACAGGCCGCCGCCACGACCGTACTGAAGCCGGTGCACCGGCTCGGGGTCGCCGCGCGCCGGCTCGGCGAGGGCCGGCTGGACACCCGGCTGCGGGTGTCGGGGACGGACGAACTCGCCGATCTCTCCAGGACGTTCAACCTGGCGGCCGCGGCCCTGGAGAAGCGGGTCGCCGACATGGCCGCGCGGGACGACGCCTCACGGCGGTTCGTGGCGGACATGAGCCATGAGCTGCGTACGCCGCTGACCGCCATCACCGCCGTGACGGAGGTGCTGGAGGAGGAGCTGGAGGCGGAGACCGGGAGCATGGACCCGATGATCGAGCCGGCGGTGCGGCTCGTCGTCAGCGAGACCCGGCGGCTCAACGACCTCGTCGAGAACCTGATGGAGGTCACCCGCTTCGACGCGGGCACCGCCCGGCTCGTCGTCGACTACGTCGACATCGCCGACCAGATCACCGCCTGCATCGACGCCCGGGCCTGGCTGGACGCGGTGGACCTGGACGCCGAACGTGGCATCCACGCCCGGATCGACCCGCGCCGCCTGGACGTGATCCTGGCCAACCTCATCGGCAACGCGCTCAAGCACGGCGGCTCGCCGGTGCGGGTGTCGGTACGGGCGACCACCGGGAACGAGAACGGCGTCGGGAGCGGGAGCGGGACCGACGGCGAGGACGTCGGCGACGACGGCGGCGAGGACGCCGGGGTGAGCGGCGGGGAACTCGTCATCAGCGTGCGGGACCACGGCCCCGGCATCCCGGAGGACGTCCTGCCGCACGTCTTCGACCGGTTCTTCAAGGCCAGCGCCTCCCGGCCGCGCTCCGAGGGCAGCGGGCTCGGACTGTCCATCGCCCTGGAGAACGCGCACATCCACGGCGGCGAGATCACCGCCGCCAACTCCCCCGAGGGCGGCGCGGTGTTCACACTGCGGCTGCCGCGGGACACGGCCGAGCCGGTGCCGGAGGCCGAGGAGGCCGAGGAGGCCGGCGCGGGCTCGAAGGGGGACGCGTCATGACCGTACGCACGACCACTCCGACCGTACGCATGGCCGCCCGTGCCGGACGCGCGACCGCCCGTCCCGTACGCCGGCTGCTGGCGCTGTCCGGGCTCGCGGTGCTGCTCGCCGGATGCGGGATCCGGTCCACCGAGGTGCCGACCGACTTCGGTCCCGCGCCCTCCCGGGTGCGCTGCGCGCTGTCCGAGTCGGACGTCTCGACGCAGGCGTCGGCCGGCGTCCCGGTACAGGTGTTCCTGCTCTGCGGCTCGTCGCTGGTGGCCGTCGACCGGTCCGTGCGCGTCCCGGACGGTACGGCGGACTCGCAGCGCCGGGTGCTGGTGGCGCAGGGGCTGCTGGACCAGCTCGCCGAGACGCCGTCGTCCGCCGAGAAGGCGGCCGGATACACCACGGACGTACGCGGCGGGATGTCCGTGAGCGGTCCGACGCCCAGGGACCCGGACGACACGCTGCGGCTGAGCACCCCGCCCGGGGACCTCACCTCGTACGCCCTCGCCCAGGTCGTCTGTACGTTCTCCGACTCGGCGGCGGCCGAGGGCGACGGCTCGGTGATCCTCGGTGGCCCGGTCACCGGCGGCGAGCCGCTGCGCCGCTACGAGTGCACGGACGAGGTCCGTTCCCGGCCCGGGACCAAGGAGCCGCCGTCGTCCGAGGTCACGCGCGGCTGAGCCACGGGTGTGGCGGATGCCTCATCGGGGTATCGGGCGTTGCCCCGGAACCGTTCGTGCCTGGGGGCGCGTCTAGGGGGGCGTGCAGCGTCAAGGCTCGGTCGGCGGCAACGCCGCGTTCCGCATCCGTGTGGCAGGGGGTGTCCTCCTTGTCGCACATCTCGCGTTCGTCGCCTGGTTCACGCTGCGGCCCCTGGAAGTGCCCTGGGTGATGCCCGCCAACCTGCGTCCGTTCGCCGGCATCCGCGCCGACCTGGCACTGGGCTGGCCGGACGCGGCCCGGCGGCTCGGCACGGGGATCGCGCTGCTCGCCCCGCTGGGCGTCCTGCTGCCGCTGACGCACGGCCGCCTCGCCGCCTCCCCCCTGACGTCCCTGCTGCGTACGGTCGCCGCCGGAGCCCTGCTGTCGCTGGGCATCGAGCTGCTGCAGACCGGCGTACCCGGACAGGTCGTGGACATCGACTCGCTGATCCTGAACACCGTGGGAGTGGCACTCGCGCATGCCGCGGTGGTGCCCGCGGCGCGCTCCTGGCTCCGTCGCAGGAAGGAGCGCCGGCACCGGGCGACCGTCCGACGGCAGGAGACGGCTCAGGGTCGGACCCCGACGATTCCCAGGGTCGGCATCGCACCGTAGAGCGACGCCCGGTCCGGCTCGTCTCCGTAGCGTTGATGTCAGATGAGGCAGCCACCCGAGGAGGCCTCGGACCGACGCTCACGAAGGAGCCGACATGACCGCCCTTGCCCGCCCCACCCACGGCCGCATGCTCGGCGGAGTGTGCGCAGCGCTGGCACGGCGCTTCGGCACTTCCGCCACCACGATGCGCGTGATCTTCCTGGTCTCGTGCCTGCTGCCCGGCCCGCAGTTCCTGCTCTACCTCGCCCTGTGGCTGCTGCTGCCGTCCGAGGAGAAGGCGGCGCGGACCGCCTGGTAGCCCGCCGAGAACGCGGACGGGGCGGCGTACTCCGACACGGTGTCGGGGTACGCCGCCCTCGTGTGGGACGACTTCGCGGGTGGCGTTCCGCGCGCTCATGTCACCTATTTGGGGTCGCGGTTGAACTGCGCCTGGGACCAGCGGTGGCCGAGGAGGGTGAGGGCGAGGCACCAGGCGAGGGCGATCCAGCCGTTGTTGCCGATCTCGGTGCCGAGGAGGAGTCCGCGCAGGGTTTCGATGGCGGGGGTGAAGGGCTGGTATTCGGCGATGGGCTGGAACCAGCCCGGCATCGTGTCCAGGGGGACGAAGGCGCTGGAGATGAGCGGGAGCAGGATCAGCGGCATCGCGCTGTTGCTGGCGGCTTCGGCGTTGGGGCTGCCCATGCCCATGCCGACGGCGATCCAGGTGAAGGCCAGGGCGAAGAAGGCGAGCAGTGCGAGGGCGGCGAGCCATTCCAGGACGGTGGCGTCGGTGGAGCGGAAGCCCATGGCGACGCCGACGGCGCCGACGAGGACGACGCTGAGGATCGACTGGAGCACGCTGCCGACGACGTGTCCGAACAGGACGGAGCCGCGGTGGATGGCCATGGTGCGGAAGCGGGCGATGATGCCCTCGTTCATGTCGGTGGCGACGGAGACGGCGGTGCCGACGACGGTGGAGCCGATGGTCATGAGCAGGATGCCGGGGACGATGTAGGCGATGTAGGCGGAGCGGTCGGCGCCGCCGATGCCGGTGCTCATGGTGTCGCCGAAGATGTAGACGAACAGCAGCAGCAGCATGATCGGCGTGAGCAGCAGGTTCAGGGTGAGCGAGGGGTAGCGGCGGGCGTGCAGGAGGTTGCGGCGCAGCATCGTGGACGAGTCGCGCACGGCGAGGGAGAGGGAACTGCTCATCGGACGGTCTCCTTCGACGGAGTCGACTGGCTCGACTGGCTGGTCTGGCTGGTCGGGCTGGTCTGGTTCGGCTGGTTGGTCTGGGCGGGGACGTTGGTGTCGGTGAGGGCGAAGAAGACGTCGTCGAGGTCGGGGGTGTGGACGGTGAGTTCGTCGGCTTCGATGCCTGCGCTCTCCAGCCGGTTGAGGAGGGTGCGCAGTTGATGCTGGCTGCCGTCGCTGAGGATCTGCAGGGTGAGGGCCTCGTCGTCGCGGGCGGCGTCGTGCAGGGTGTCGGCGGCGTGCTGGTGGGCGGCCGGGTCGGTGAAGCGCAGGCGGACGTGGCCGCCGGGGATGAGCCGCTTCAACTCCTCCGCGCTGCCCTGGGCGACGATCTTTCCGTCGTTCAGTACCGCGATGCGGTCGGCGAGTTCGTCGGCTTCCTCGAGGTACTGGGTGGTGAGGAAGACGGTGACACCGTCGGACACCAGCTCGCGGATGATCTGCCACATGTTGTGCCGGGAGCGGGGGTCGAGGCCGGTGGTGGGTTCGTCGAGGAAGATGACGCGCGGGCTGCCGACCAGGGTCATCGCGATGTCCAGGCGGCGTCTCATGCCGCCGGAGTAGGTGGAGGCGGGCTTCTTCGCCGCCTCGGCCAGGTCGAAACGCTCCAGGAGTTCACCCGCGATGCGGCGGCCCTCGCTCTTGGGCAGGTGGTGCAGGTCGGCCATGAGGAGCATGTTCTCCTCGCCGGTGATCAGGCCGTCGACGGCGGAGAACTGGCCGGTGACACCGATCGCGGCGCGTACCGCCTGCGGGTCGGCGGCCAGGTCGCGGCCCGCGATGTGGGCCTGGCCGCCGTCGGCGGTGATGAGCGTGGAGAGGATCTTCACGGCGGTGGTCTTGCCGGCGCCGTTGGGGCCCAGCAGCGCGAACACCGAACCGGCCGGGACGGCCAGGTCGATGCCGGCCAGGACGCTCTTGTCGCCGTAGGACTTGCGCAGCCCGTTCGCCGCGATCGCCAGGTCGCTCATGAGGAGTACTCCTTCGGGAATGGGTTTAGAGGCTGCGGGCGGTGATGTCGCCGTGGGCGGTGCTGGCGTGGATGCTCAGACCGGCGCCGGCGCCGTCGGTGTTCTTCAGCGCGTTGTGGATACGGCCGTAGGTGGTGCCGGCGTCCAGCGAGGCGGACACACCCTGCGCGGCGCCCACCGACACGTCACCGGACTGGGTGCTCAGGGTGAGCGTGCCGCGCACCGCCTCGGCGATGCTGATGTCGCCCTTCTGGGTGCTGATCTCGGCGGGGCCGCCGAGGCGGCCGACGGTGACGTCACCGGCCATCAGGCTCAGCCGGGCACCGGCCGTCTCGTCGAGCTTGACCGAGCCCTGCGCGCCCTCGAAGACGACCTCGCCGAGCCGTCCCACGCCCCGGAAGTCGGCGCTGGCCGCCTTCGCCTGGACACCGGAACCGGCCGGCAGCTGCACCGTCACCTCGACCGACCCCGAGTTGGCGCCCAGCAGCCGGCTGGTCGCCGCTGCCGCCTCGATCCGCAGCACACCGTCGCCGTGAACGACCGTGATCTGCTCGGCCGCCTTCACGTCACGGCTCTTGGACGCGTCCGCGGGCAGCACCTCGACCGTGGTGTCGGCCCGGTCGGCGGCGATGAACCGGATACTCCCGGCCGGGACGTCCAGGACGACGGAGACCGGGGCGGGGGTGTCGAACTTCTGCATCGTTCTCTCCTTCTGCTGCACCGCGGGCCCCTGCGGCCCGCCGTTTCCGTTGATGGAAAAGCTACGTTGCATTCAGAGGAGTGGCAACAGATTCGTTGCATAGAAATATCGTAAGTGCAGCTCAGAGCTAGGAATTTGTTGCAATGGGGCTGAACGTAATGCAACAACCGCCACGCGCTCGTTGCAATGAATTGAGAGTGAACGCTATACTGGAGGCACCAAGGAGCACGGAGGAGGCCGCGATGCCCGGAGGCAGGCTCACTCAGCAGGAACGTCAGCAGATCGCGCTGGGACTGGCCGACGGCCTCGCCTACGCGGAGATCGCCAGACGCCTCGACCGTCCGACCTCGACGATCACGCGTGAGGTGATGCGCAACGGCGGTCCCACCGCCTACCGCGCGGACCTCGCCCACCGCGCCACGGAACACCGCACCCACCGGCGCAGGCAGTCCGCGCCCCGGGGGCCCGAAGCGCTTCCGCAGGCCCACGGACGCGACGCGGAGGTGGTGCGCGAGTACGAGGAGACGTTCACCACCGTCCTCATGCAGTCGGGCCTGTCCAAGATGATGGCGCGGGTGCTGGTCTGCCTCTACACCACCGACGCGGGCAGCATCACCGCGGCCGAACTCGTGCAGCGCCTCCAGGTCAGCCCTGCGTCCATCTCCAAGGCGATCGCCTTCCTCGAGGAGCAGGGCCTCGTCCGCCGGGAACGCGACGAACGCCGCCGTGAGCGCTACTTCGTCGACGACGACGTCTGGTACCAGTCGATGATGGCGAGTGCCCGTTCCACGGCGCAGCTCGTCGAGACCACGCGGCAGGGCGTCGGCGTGCTCGGCCCCGGCACACCCGCCGGCGCCCGCCTCGAGAACATCGCCCGCTTCCTCGACTTCGTCAGCGAGAGCATCGCCCGCGCCGCGGAGCAGGCCCGCGAGATCCTCTACACGAAACCCGAACCGGCCGAGGACAACACCGCCTGAGCCACGCGGTCGTCGTCCACACACCGAAGGGGCGCGCCCGCCGATCGCGGGTGCGCCCCTTCGGTGTGTGCGTTGCGCTCAGCCCAGCGGGATCCCGTTCACCGGCAGGCCGTGCGTGGGCAGCCCCTGCAACGGCAGACCGCCGAGCAGTCCGGCGACCGGGGCGGCCGGGCCGTCGGCGAGCATCTTCGCGGCGGCCGGCTTGGCCGCGGACACGCCCGCTTCGAGCGCCGGCTTCGCCTGGGTCAGCGCCTCACCGGCACCCGGCAGCGCCTGGGCAACGCTCTCCGCCGGCAGCGTCTTCGTGACGGTGTCCAGGGCCTGGGAGGCGTCCGGGACGGCCGGCGCGGCGCTCGCGGCGCCCGCGCCGACAGCGGCGAAGGCGGCACCGAGGGCGGCGACGCCGAGGGTCTTGGCAGCAGACTGCTTCATGGTGAGTGCGTCCTCGAAAATGGGATGACGGGGATATGAGCGGTCCACGACCGTAAACACGCCGGGCCACCCGCCGCAAACATGGAAATGCGGACGAGTTGTGAATACTCGTCCGCTTTCCGCACTCCCCAAGCGCCCCCGATCAGCCCTCGGAGACCACAGAACCGCTGGTGGAGGCGGTTTGCTGGAACAGCCATTCGGACTTCAGTTCTGCATATCCAGGCTTGATGACGTCATTGATCATGGCCAGTCGTTCATCGAAAGGAATGAACGCTGATTTCATCGCATTGACGGAGAACCACTGCATGTCGTCGAGCGTATAACCGAACGCTTCGACAAGGTGCTCGAATTCCCGGCTCATACTGGTGTGGGACATCAGCCGGTTGTCCGTGTTGACCGTGGCGCGGAAGTGCAGCCTGCGCAGCAGCCCGATCGGGTGCTCGGCGTACGAGGCGGCCGCTCCGGTCTGGAGGTTGGAGCTGGGGCACAGCTCCAGCGGGATGCGCTTGTCGCGCACGTAGGAGGCGAGCCGCCCGAGCGTGACGCTCCCGTCGTCCTTGACCTCGATGTCGTCGATGATGCGCACGCCGTGGCCCAGCCGGTCGGCGCCGCACCACTGGAGGGCCTGCCAGATGGACGGCAGTCCGAAGGCCTCGCCGGCGTGGATGGTGAAGTGGTTGTTCTCCCGCTTGAGGTACTCGAACGCGTCGAGGTGCCGGGTGGGCGGGTAACCGGCCTCGGCGCCCGCGATGTCGAACCCGACGACGCCCAGGTCGCGGTAACGGTTGGCGAGTTCGGCGATCTCCAGGGAGCGGGCCGCATGCCGCATGGCGGTGAGCAGGGCGCCGACCCGGACGCGGTGGCCGTTGCCCCGGGCGATCCGCTCGCCCTCCCGGAAGCCCTCGTTGACGGCCTCGACGACCTCTTCGAGGGTCAGCCCGCCTTCGAGGTGCTGCTCGGGGGCGTAGCGCACCTCGGCGTAGACGACGCCGTCCTCGGCGAGGTCCTCGGCGCACTCGGCGGCGACCCTGACGAGCGCGTCGCGGGTCTGCATGACGCCGACGGTGTGGGAGAAGGTCTCCAGGTACCGCTCCAGGGAACCGGAGTCGGCGGCCTCCCGGAACCAGATGCCGAGCTTCTCGGGGTCGGTCTCGGGGAGTTGGGAGTAGCCCGCGGCGCGGGCGAGGTCGACGACGGTCCCAGGACGCAGACCGCCGTCGAGGTGGTCGTGCAGCAGAACCTTGGGCGCCCGGCGGATCTGGTCCGAGCTCGGGGTGGTGCCGATCCGGTCAGTCTGGCTCGTCATTTCCGCACTTTAACTCCTACGCGCGTAGAGTTCCCGTTGTACACCACCGCCGATACGTAACGGTGACCCCACCGACGGGTCGCGTACACCACCGCTTCTGACACTGTTCTGTCATGGCACAGCAATCGACACCGGTTCGCACGGCCCGGTTGGGGCGGACGCCCGGTCCTGAGCCGACGTCGGTGAGCGGAGTGGTGCTACTGCTCCCCGGCGGCGAGGAGACCTCCTCCCGCAGGCCCTCACCCATGCTCGCGGCAGCCTCTGTACGGGCGTTGGGACGCCGACTCGCGCGCGCGGGACGGGACGAGGGCCTGGCCACCCACGTCGTCCACTACCGGTGGCGCGGCTGGAACGGCAGCGAGGCGCATCTGGCGCGGGACGCGTCCTGGGCCGTCGACGAGGCGCTACGACGCTACGGCGATGTCTCCGTCTGCCTCCTCGGCGTCGACATGGGGGGCCGCGCCGCGCTGCACGCGGGCGGCCACGAGGCCGTCAACTCCGTGCTCGCGATCGCACCATGGCTGCCCGAGGAGGACACGGCCGCGACACCCGAACCGGTGAAGCAGCTCGTCGGACGCCGGGTGCTGATCGTGCACGGCACCAACGACGAACGCACCGACCCCGAGCTGTCCTTCCGGCTGGCGGCACGGGCGAAGAAGGCCAACCGGGACGTGTGCCGGTTCGAAGTGCACACGGACGGCCACGCCTTGCACCAGTACCGGGACGAAGTGAACGCGCTGGCCGAGGACTTCGTGATGGGCGCGCTGTTCGGGCGGACGTTCTCGCGGCCGGTGGAGGACGCGCTGGCGGCTCCGCCGCCGCTGGGGCTGCGGATGCCGCTGGCGGTGGGGTTCGGCAAGTCGCTGCGCCGGTGAGGGGAAGCCCGGGCCGCTTCCCCCTCAGGCCGGCAGGAGGTTGCCGCGTTTCGACAGGAGGAACCTCTTGAAGGCCGCCACCGGGGGCGTGTCCGGGTGTCCGTCCAGCCAGGCCACACCGATCTCACGAACCGCTCTCGGCGCGGTGACCGTCAGCTCGACCACCCCCGGACGGGCGACGGCGGGCGGAGGCAGCAGGGCCACTCCCAGGCCGGCCGCGACCAGACCCCGGAGCGTCTCCGCCTCCTCGCCCTCGAAGGCGACCCGGGGCCGGAACCCGGCCTCCTGACAGAGGTCGTCGGTGATCCGGCGCAGCCCGTAGCCGGATTCCAGGGTCACGAAGACCTCGTCGGCGGCCTCGGCGAGACGGATGCGGCGGCGGGCGGCCAGCCGGTGGTCGGCGGGGACGACCAGGCGCAGCTTCTGTTCGTCCAGGCGGCGCGCGACGAGGTCCGGGGCGTCCGGGACGGGTGAGGTCAGACAGAGGTCCAGTTCGCCCGCCCGGAGCCCTTCGAGCATCGCCTCGCCGTAGTTCTGGACGAGGCTGAAGCGGACGCGGGGATGATCCGCCCGGAAGGCGTGCAGCAGTCCTGGTACGGTCTCGGCGCCCATGGTGTGCAGGAACCCGAAGGCGACCTTGCCGGTGGCGGGGTCGGCGTCGGCGCGGACCTCGTCGGCGGCCCGCTCGACCTCGGCGAGGGCACGCTCGACGGAGGCCAGGAAGGTACGGCCGGCCGGGGTGAGCGACACCGTGCGGCCGCGGCGCGCGAAGAGGTCCACCCCCAGATCCTGTTCGAGGCGGACCATGGCCCGGGACAGGGTGGACTGCGGGACCTGCATCTCCTGGGCCGCGCGCGTGACGTGCTCGGTACGGGCCACACCGGCGAAATAGGCCAGCCGCGGGGCGAGCAGCGTGACGATGTCGTCCATGTCTTTTGTGTCACCGGTCGGTGACAGCCGATCCTGTGACCTGTACTGATGCGCCATGGGAACGATTATGACGATTCCATGCATTGGACGGATGAAACCCGGCTGCCTAGCGTCGAGGTATGTCTCCCGCCAGTACCGGGGCGTCCACCGTCGTGGACGCCGTTCCGTCCCTCCCCGCCTCCGACTCCCGCCTGACCCCCGGCGGCCCCGGCTACCGCCGGATGAGCTTCGCGCTGTTCCTCGCGGGCGTCGCCACCTTCGCGCTCCTCTACTCCACCCAGGCCCTGCTGCCCTTGATCTCCGGCGAGTTCTCCGTGACGGCGAGCCAGGCGAGCTGGACGGTGGCGGCGGCGACCGGCGGACTCGCGCTGTTCGTGCTGCCGATGAGCGCGCTCTCGGAGCGGTTCGGCCGCCGTACGGTGATGACCTGGTCGCTGGCGGTCGCGGTGACGATCGGGATGCTGGTCCCCTTCGCCCCGTCGCTGGGGTGGCTGGTGGTGCTGCGCGGACTTCAGGGTGCGGCGCTGGCCGGGCTGCCGGCGTCGGCGACGGCGTATCTGGCGGAGGAGGTCCGCCCCAGGGCCCTGATCACCGCGATCGGCCTGTTCGTGGCGGGCAACAGCGTCGGCGGGATGAGCGGCCGGGTGATCACCGGGTGGGTCGCGCAGGAGTGGGGCTGGCGGGTGGCCGTCGGCGCGATCGGGGTGCTCGCGGTCGGATGCGCGGTGGCCTTCAGGCTGCTGCTCCCCGCCCCGCGGCACTTCCAGGCGGGCTCGCTGCGGCCCCGGGTCCTCCTGCGCACGGTCCGCGACCACCTCGCCGACCCGCTGCTGCGCCGTCTGTACGCGATCGGCGCGCTGTTCATGACGGTGTTCGGCGGGGTGTACACGGTCATCGGCTACCGCCTCACGGAGGCCCCCTTCTCGCTCCCTCAGGGCCTCGTCGGCTCGATCTTCCTGGTCTACCTGGTCGGCACGGTGTCGGCGTCCACGGCCGGCCGGCTGGTCGGCCGCCTGGGCCGGCGCGGCGCCCTGTACCTGGCCGGCGGCACGACGGCGACGGGCCTGCTGCTCTCCCTGGCCGACTCCCTCCCGCTGGTGCTGCTCGGCCTGATCCTGATCACCGCGGGCTTCTTCGCCGGCCACGCGGTGGCGTCCTCCGCGGTCAGCAAGACGGCCACCACCGGCCGCGCCCAGGCCTCGGCGCTCTACCAGTCCGCGTACTACATCGGCTCCAGCGCCGGCAGCACGGTCGGCGCGATCGCCTTCCACTCCGGCGGCTGGGCGGGAACCGTGGGCGTCGGCGTGCTGGCGGTGCTCGGCGTCGTGACGATCACGGTGTTCGGGTCCCGGGCGGCACGGGTCGAGAGGCGCGTGGCGGCAGTCTGAGCGAGCACTTCGGCCGGGCGGGCCGGAGCGACCTCGGCCGGGCCGGCGGCTGAAGTCGGGTCCGTACGCGCCGAAGCGGGGGTTCGGGGCGGCGGCCCGCCCCCGAAGCCACCGCCCGTCCCGAAAGCCGGCCGGACCGCACGTCCCTCACTCCCCATCGCCCGTACCGCTGCCCCTCACCCCCTGCTCAGCACCGGTTGTCAGTGCCCCCGGACAGCGTCCGCGGACACGTCGACCATGCCGAGCAGGGGGTTCGTCACATGGAGTTCCGAACAGAGCGCGGGATCCTCGCCGAGGCCGTCCGACTGGCGGCGCGGGCGCTGCCCGGCCGCACCCCCGTACCGGTGCTGGGCGGCCCGCTGCTGGAGGCCGCGGCCGGGCGGCCGACCGTGTCGGGGTTCGACTTCGAGGCGGCCGCGCGCATCGGGGCGGAGGCGGAGACGCCGGTGGACGGCGAGGTGCTCGTCCTCGGCCGGCGGCTGTTGGACATCTGCCGGGTGCTGCCGGAGGGACCGGTCACCTGCGCGCTGGAGGGGTCACGGTTCACCGTGGAGGCGGGCGGCACCCGGTTCGGGCTGTCGACGCTCCCCCTCGCGGAGTATCCGACCCTGCCGGTGCAGCCCCCGCCGTACGGGACGGTGGACGCCGCCGCGTTCGCGACCGCCGTCGACCAGGTCGCGCCGGCGGCCGGACGCGACGACACCCTGCCGGTCCTGACGGGCGTACGACTGCGCCTGGAGGGCCCGACGACGACGCCGGCCGCCTCGGACCGCTACCGGTACGCGGTACGGGAGCCGGAGTGGAAGCCGGAGGCCGGCGGCCGCCGACGCCACGGTGGAGGCACTGCTGCCCGCGCGCCGGCTGCTGGACGTGGCGCGGTCGCCGGCCCGCTGCGGTGACGTGCGCATCGGGCTGGACGGGGTGGGCGTCGGCCTGGTCGGGTTCGAGGGCGGGGACATGCGGACCGCCGTGCGACTGCTGGAGGGTCGGCTGCCGAAGTACGGTTCGCCGTTCGACGTGACGGGGGCCGCCGTCACCGAGGTCGACCGCGCGGCGCCGGCGAAGGCGGTGCGCCGGGTGTCGGTCGTCGCGGAGGCGAACAGTCCGGTGCGCTTGGACTTCTCGGCGGGCGACGAGTCGGTGCTGGTGCGGGCCGGGTACGGGGACGATGTGGCGGCGCAGCGGCTGCCGGCCGCGCTGAGCGGCGTCGCGGAGGTCACGGTGGCCTTCGGCCCGGCGTATCTGCTGGACGCGCTGACCTCGTTCGAGGCGCCCGGACCGCGGATGGAACGGCTCGGGGCGGGACAGCGGGCGCTGCTCGGCGGAGTCGGCGCGGGGTCGCGGACGGATCGCACCGGCATCTGATCATGTCCGTGAAGCAACTGGTCTGACCTGGGCTTTTACGCACTCTCGGGGCCTTTGTCAGTGGGGTGCGGTAGCTTCCGGAGTGCTGGGGCGCACAGGCGCGCGACAGAACGGCCACAGGGGTGGGTGGACCATGAGTGACGGTACGGCGACGGTGGACGACCTCGACATCAGGCTGGAGAAACACCGGGTCGAGCTGACCGGCTACTGCTACCGCATGCTCGGCTCCTCCTTCGAGGCCGAGGACGCGGTGCAGGACACGATGGTCCGCGCCTGGCGCAGCTACGAGAAGTTCGAGGGGCGCTCCAGCCTCCGCTCCTGGCTCTACCGCATCGCGACGAACGTGTGTCTGGACATGCTGACGGCCGGCAACAAGCGGGCCCGCCCGATGGACCTGACCGAGGCGACCCCGCTCGCGCGCGCCGCTCTCTCGCCGCGCCCGGACCACACCTGGCTGGAGCCGGTGCCGGACGCCCGGGTGCTGCCGACGGTCCAGGACCCCGCGGAGGCCGCGGTGGCCAAGGAGTCGGTGCGACTCGCCTTCATGGCGACCCTTCAGCAACTGCCGCCCAAGCAGCGGGCGGTGCTGATCCTGCGGGAGGTGCTGGCCTGGAAGGCGAGCGAGGTCGCGGAGCTGCTCGACACCTCGGTCGCGTCGGTCAACAGCGCGCTTCAGCGGGCCCGCGCGACCCTCGCCGAGCGGGACGAGTCCGGTGCGGACGCGGCGGTCTCCGACCCGCTGGACGAGGAGCAGCAGAAGCTCCTGGAGCGCTATATGGCGGCGTTCGAGGGCTACGACATGACGGCACTGACGGCGTTGCTGCACGAGGACGCCATCATGACGATGCCGCCGTTCGACCTGTGGCTGACCGGCCACGACGACATCACGGGCTTCATGACGACATTGGGCGCGGCCTGCGCGGGTTCGCGGCTGCTGCCGGTCGAGGTGAACGGCCTGCCGGGCTTCGCCCAGTACAAGCCGGACCCGGAGGCGGGCGGCTTCACCCCGTGGGCGATCCAGGTCCTGGAGATCTCAGACGGCCGGCTCACCGGGTTCCACTTCTTCCTCGACACGCAGCGGTGGTTCCCGATGTTCGGGCTGCCCCTCCACCTCGAAGCGGAGACCGACCAGGTGGAGGAGAGCGCGTAGCGCGGCATCGGGGGCACGCAGCCGGATGCGGCCCCCGGCCCGGCGGGCCGCCAGCTCCAGCCGGGCCAGCAGATCCACGGCCCCGAGGCCCGGCGGCCCGAGCCCCCGGACATCGCAGACGACGACCCCGCTCCCGGTGCTCTCCAGCAGCACCCGCACACCGTCGCAGAGCCCCGTCACCTCGTCCCGGGTGACGGGGCCCGACAGCACGAGCACGGCGGGTGTCATGGCGTCCACGTGCGGTAGACCGGGCAGCGGGCCGTAACTCATCGCGGGCGGCCCGGCGTACCCGTGCCGCGGGGCCGTGAGGATCACATTGACCTGGCCGGGGCCGCCCCCGGAGGGTTACCTGTATGCCTCACAGATCGCCCGCGTCCGCGCCACCCGCCCCACCGACCCCACCCGCCCTGCCGTTCCCTGCCGAATCGGCCGCTGAGGAGGCGCTGTGCAGGGGGTGTTGAGCGGCTTCGCGGTCATCGCGGTCGTCATCGCCGTCGGCTATGTGCTCGGGCGGGGCGGTCATCTCGGGGAGCACGGCCGCGAGGTGCTGACCAAGCTGGCCTTCCATGTGGCCTCCCCCGCCCTGCTGTTCACCATGCTCGCGCAGGCCGACCTGTCGGTGGTCTTCTCCAGCCGGCTGCTGGTCACGGCGATGAGCACGGCGGCGGCGGCCGGTGTCTTCGTCGCGGTGGGGGTCGTACGGCGCTGGGGTGTGGGCCGGACGACGATCGGCGCGCTGTGCTCCAGTTACGTCAACTCCGGCAACCTCGGCATCCCGATCGCCGTGTACGTCCTGGGTGACGCCTCCCTGGTGGCGCCGGTGCTGCTGTTCCAGCTCATCGGTGTCACGCCCGTCGCGCTGACGATCCTGGACCTGTCGGGCGAGGACGCGAAGGGGCCGCTGTGGCGACGGCTGCTCACACCGCTGCGCAACCCGATCGCGGTCGCCTCGCTCGCCGGGGTCGTCGTCTCGGCGAGCGGGCTGCGCATCCCCGACCCGGTCCTGGACCCGCTGACCCTGATCGGCAACATGTCGGTGCCGGCGGTCCTGCTCGCCTTCGGCATCTCCCTGTGCGGCAGCACGATGCCGGGCCGGGGCCCGGACCGGTTCCCGGTGCTGCTGTCGGTGACGCTGAAGTCGGTGGGCCAGCCGGCCGCGGCCTGGGCCCTGGCGGCGGGCGTCTTCGGTCTGCACGGAGCGCAGTTGCTCGACGTGGTGGTGACCTCGGCCCTCCCCGCCGCCCAGAACCTCTTCACCTACGCCTCCAGCTACGGCGTGGGCGAACGCCTGGCCCGGGACTCGATCCTGCTGTCGACGATGGCGGCGGTACCGGTACTGGTGGTGATCGCGGCGGTGCTGGGCTGACCGGGACGGTCGGTCGACGGGCAACTCGCCGGTGTCGAGGACGAGGTCGTCCCAGCTCTGCTCGGGGTCCTGGCCGACGGTGTGTGCGCCCATGGCGTTCCCCTATCGGTGCGTCACCGATCACAGAATGCCGAACGGGACCGGTGGAGGTCCACCGATCCCGTTCGCCCGAATGAGGAAACCGCAGGTCAGGAAATACGTTCCAGCACGACCGGGGACGGCGTGAACGCCGTGCCGGCCGGGGCGACGTCGCACGAACCGTCGAGCGCCTGGAGGGCGTACTCGAAGCGCTCGGGGGTGTCGGTGTGCAGCGTCAGCAACGGCTGGCCCTCGGTGACCGTGTCGCCCGGCTTGGCGTGCAGCTCGACGCCCGCGCCCGCCTGCACCGGGTCCTCCTTGCGGGCACGCCCGGCGCCCAGCCGCCAGGCGGCGACGCCGATGTCGTAGGCGTCGAGTCGGGTCAGGACGCCCGAGGCCGCGGCCTTGACGACGTGCTGTTCCTTCGACGTGGGCAGCGGGGCGTCCGGGTCGCCGCCCTGCGCGGCGATCATGCGGCGCCAGACGTCCATCGCGGAGCCGTCCGCCAGCGCCTTCGCCGGGTCGGCGTCCTTCACGCCCGCCGCGTCGAGCATCTCGCGGGCGAGGGCCAGCGTCAGCTCCACGACGTCCGCCGGGCCACCGCCCGCCAGGACCTCGACCGACTCGCGGACCTCGAGCGCGTTGCCTGCGGTCAGACCGAGCGGGGTCGACATGTCCGTCAGCAGCGCGACCGTCTTCACCCCGTGGTCCGTGCCCAGGCCCACCATCGTGGCGGCCAGTTCCCGCGCGTCCTCGATCGTCTTCATGAAGGCGCCCGTGCCGACTTTCACGTCCAGCACCAGGGAGCCGGTGCCCTCGGCGATCTTCTTCGACATGATCGAGGAGGCGATCAGCGGGATCGCCTCGACCGTGCCGGTGACATCGCGCAGCGCGTACAGCTTCTTGTCGGCGGGGGCCAGGCCGTCACCGGCCGCGCAGATCACCGCGCCGGTGGTGTCGAGGACGTGCAGCATCTCCTCGTTGGACAGCAGCGCCCGCCAGCCGGGGATCGACTCCAGCTTGTCCAGCGTGCCGCCGGTGTGGCCGAGGCCGCGGCCCGACAGCTGCGGTACGGCGGCGCCGCAGGCCGCCACCAGCGGGGCCAGCGGCAGGGTGATCTTGTCGCCGACGCCGCCCGTGGAGTGCTTGTCGGCGGTCGGACGGGAGAGGGCGGAGAACTCCATGCGCTCGCCCGAGGCGATCATCGCCGCGGTCCAGCGGGCGATCTCACGGCGGTTCATGCCGTTGAGCAGGATCGCCATGTTGAGGGCCGCCATCTGGTAGTCGGCGACCTCGCCACGTGTGTACGCGTCGATGACCCAGTCGATCTGCTCGTCGCCGAGCTCACCGCGGTCCCGCTTGGTACGGATGACGGAGATGGCGTCCATGGCCATGGCTTTCCTTCCGGGGTATGGCGAAGCGCGCGGCCCCTCTGCGCGAGTCAGAGGGGCCGCACGGGAGTTACTTGGTGAGGTGATCCGGGCCGAAGGCCTGCGGCAGCATCTCCGCCAGCGGCAGGATCCCCGCCGGGGTCTCCAGGAGGAGGTCCGGTCCGCCGAACTCGTACAGCAGCTGCCGGCAGCGTCCGCACGGGACGAGGATGTCGCCGTTGCCGTCCACACACGTGAAGTGCGTCAGCCGGCCGCCCCCGGTGCGCTGCAACTCCGAGACCAGACCGCACTCGGCGCACAGCCCGAGCCCGTACGAGGCGTTCTCGACGTTGCAGCCGGAGACCGTACGGCCGTCGTCGACCAGGGCGGCGACCCCGACCGGGAAACCCGAGTAGGGGGCGTATGCGTGGGACATGGCCTCGCGGGCCAGCGCGCGCAGTCCGTCCCAGTCGACGGTGACGGCCGGGGTCACTTGCCCTGTCCCCTGCGGTACGGCAGACCGTCCGCCTTCGGCATCCGAAGGCGCTGGGCGGACAGCGAGAGCACCAGCAGGGTGACGATGTACGGGGTCGCCGTCACGACCTGGCGCGGGACCTCGTTCGTGGTGGCGTACCAGAGGAACATCGCGGCCGAGATGACGAGCGTGATCAGGGCGGAGCGGTGCTTCTTCTGCCACGCCAGGTAGGCCGCGCCGAACACCAGCAGGATCGCCAGCAGCAGGATCAGCGCGTGGACGTTGGTCGTGCCGCCGCGCAGGTTGAGGCTGTCGGTGTAGCCGAACAGGCCCGCGCCGAGGGCGAGGCCGCCCGGCATCCAGTTGCCGAAGATCATCGAGGCGAGACCGATGTAACCGCGGCCGGCCGTCTGGCCGTCCAGGTAGACGTTGGAGGCGACGATCGACAGGAAGGCGCCGCCGAGACCGGCGAAGCCGCCGGAGATGATCACGGCGAGGTACTTGTACTTGTAGACGTTGACGCCGAGGGACTCGGCCGCCACCGGGTTCTCACCACAGGAGCGCAGCCGCAGACCGAAGGCGGTGCGCCACAGCAGCCACCAGCTGAGCGGTACGAGGGCGACGGCGATCACCGTGAGCGGCGACAGATCGGTGATCAGACCGCCGACCAGGCCGGCGAGGTCCGAGACCAGGAACCAGTGCTTCTGGTTGAGCGTGTCCAGCGCACCGGACAGACCGGGGATGTCGAAGGTACCCAGCGAGTCGATCGGCGGGGACTGCTTGGCGGAGCCCTGCGGGGCGTCCTCGAAGGTGAACTTCGACAGATAGCGGGTGGTGCCCAGCGCCAGGATGTTGATGGCCACACCGGAGACGATGTGGTTGACGTTGAAGGTCACGGTGGCGATGGCGTGCAGGACGGCGCCGAGCGCGCCGCCGATGATGCCGAAGGCGACACCGACCCACGGGCCCCACTGGTAACCGGCCCAGGCGCCGAACCAGGTGCCGAGGATCATCATGCCTTCGAGGCCGATGTTGACGACGCCCGCGCGCTCGGCCCACAGACCGCCGAGACCGGCCAGGCCGATCGGCACGGCCAGGCGCAGCGCGGTGGACATCTGGCCGGTGGAGGTGATGCCGTCCGCGCCGGTGATCAGCCGGACGACCGAGGTCAGGATCAGCACGCCCGCGATGACCAGCAGGAGCACGGGGAGCGACATTCGGCGGCCGCCCTTGCGGGGCTTCGCCTGCGGCTTCTTGGCGATGGTCGCAGTGGACATCAGGCCGCCACCTCCTTCTTGGTGTTCTGGGCGGCGGCCGCGGCGAGCTCCGCACCGACCTGCTTCTGCTGGCGGCGCAGACCCCACTGGCGTACGGCCTCGTACGAGATGACGACCGCGAAGACGATCAGGCCCTGCATGATCGTGGCGATCTCCTTCTCGTACGCCACCGGAGTCGCGTAGTCGAGAGCCGGAGAGGCCTTGTCGAGGAAGGCCCACAGCAGCGCGGCGAGGGCGATGCCGCCGGGGTTGTTGCGGCCGAGCAGCGCGATGCCGATGGCCGTGAAGCCGAGGCCCGCCGGGAAGGTCAGACTGTAGGTGTGCGCGTCGCCGAGCAGCAGCGGCAGGCCGGACAGGCCCGCGACTCCGCCGGAGATCAGCATCGCGGTCAGGACCATCTTCTTGGCGTTGACGCCGGATGCGGCGGCGGCCGTCTCCGACTCGCCCGTGGCGCGCAGGTCGAAGCCGAAGCGGGTGCGGTTGAGGACCACCCAGTAAGCGATGCCCAGGGCGATCGCGAGGAAGACCAAGCCGTAGATCTCGCCGACGTCCGAGCCCAGGTCGATGCCGGGAACCCAGCCGGACTCCTTCATCACACCGGTCGTGCTGTTGTTGCCGACCTGGACGCCCCACACGTCGGTGAGGGTCAGGTAGCCGATGAGGCTGGTGGCGATGGCGTTGAGCATGATCGTCGCGACGACCTCGCTGACGCCCCGGGTGACCTTCAGGACACCCGCGATGCCGGCCCAGAAGGCGCCGGTGAGCACGCCGACGAGCAGCAGCACCGGGATCTGGAGGAAGGACGGCAGCGCGATGTGCGCGCCGACCACGGCGGTCATCATCGCGGCGAGGCGGTACTGACCGTCGACGCCGATGTTGAACAGGTTCATCCGGAAGCCGAGAGCGACCGCGAGGGCTGCGATGTAGTACAGCGAAGCCTGGTTGATGATCAGTACCTGGACATCGGAGAAGCCGGCCTGTTCGATCATCAGCCGGTACGGCTCGAGCGGGTTGTCGCCGGAGGCGACCAGCACGACCGAGGTCAGCAGGATCGCCGCGACGAGCGCGATGACCGGGCCGGCCACCGCGAGGAGCACGCGCTCCTTGTCGAACTTCTTCATCGGGCCTCGTCCTCCGGGGCGGTCTCTTCCTCGACGTGCTCCAAGTGCCCGGAGGCGGCGCCGGTCATGGCCGTGCCGAGTTCCTCGGGGGTGACGGTCGCCGGATCGGCGTCGGCGACCAGCCTGCCGTCGTAGATCACCCGCAGGGTGTCCGACAGACCGATCAGCTCGTCCAGGTCGGCGGAGATCAGGAGCACGGCCAGGCCCTCGCGGCGGGCCTCGCGGATGCGGTCCCAGATCTGCGCCTGCGCGCCGACGTCCACACCGCGGGTGGGGTGGGCGGCGATCAGGAACTTCGGGTGGTGGCTCATCTCGCGGCCGACGATCAGCTTCTGCTGGTTGCCGCCGGAGAGGGAGGCCGCGGTGACGTCGATACCGGGGGTGCGGACGTCGTACTCCTCGACGATCCGGCGGGTGTCGGCCTGGGCGCCCTTGGGGTCCAGCCAGAAGCCCTTGGCGTTGGGCTTCTCGGTGACGTGGCCGAGGATGCGGTTCTCCCAGAGGGGGGCCTCCAGGAGCAGGCCCTGGCGGTGGCGGTCCTCGGGGATGTAGCCGACGCCGCGCTCGCGGCGCTTGCGGGTGGCCCAGGAGGTGATGTCCTCGCCCAGGAAGTGGACGGAGCCGGAGTGGGCGTTCTTCAACCCGATCAGGGCGTCGATCAGCTCGGTCTGGCCGTTGCCCTCGACACCGGCGATGCCCATGACCTCACCGGCGTGGATGGTGAAGCTGACGTCGTCGAGGACGCGCTTGGCGTCTCCGCCGCCCGCGAACTCGGTGAGTCCTTCGCCGGTGGGCTCGCCGACCTCGCCGAGGGAGGCGCCGCCGCTGGCGTAGACGGTGAGGTTCCTGACCTCGACCACCGACTTGTCCGTCACGGTGGACTCCGCCGTCTCCGGCGTGGGCAGCTCGCTGCCGACCATCATCTCGGCGAGCTGACGGGGGGTGGTCTCGGCGGGGACGGCCGTGCCCACGGTCGTGCCGCGCCGGATGACCGTGATCTCGTCGGCGACCGACAGCACCTCGCCCAGCTTGTGCGAGATGAAGATGACCGAGAGGCCCTCGGACTTGAGTTCGCGCAGGTTGTCGAAGAGCGCGTCGACCTCCTGCGGCACCAGCACGGCGGTCGGCTCGTCGAGGATGAGGGTCGTGGCGCCGCGGTAGAGGACCTTGAGGATCTCGACGCGCTGGCGCTCGGCGACGCCGAGGTCCTCGACCAGGGCGTCCGGGCGTACGCCCAGTCCGTACCGGTCGGAGATCTCCTTGATCTTCTTACGGGCGGTGCCGCCGATGCCGTACAGCTTCTCGCTGCCCAGCACCACGTTCTCCAGCACGGTCAGGTTGTCGGCCAGCATGAAGTGCTGGTGGACCATGCCGATGCCACGGACGATGGCGTCGGCGGGGCTGCCGAAGCTGACCTGCTCGCCGTCGACCGCGATGGTGCCCTCGTCCGGCTTCTGCATGCCGTAGAGGATCTTCATCAGCGTCGACTTGCCGGCGCCGTTCTCGCCGACGAGGGCGTGGACGGTGCCTTTTCGGACAGTCAGGTGGATGTCGTGGTTGGCGACGACACCGGGAAATCGCTTGGTGATCCCCGCCAGCTCGACCGCGACTGTCGACGGAGCGGTGAGCGGAGGGCTGCTGGACGCGTCGATGGCGCACTCTCCTTGGGAAAGGGGCCGCTCTACGCGCGTAGCGCCCCTGCTTTAAATAGTGCCCGGACCTGATCGTTCTCGACTCGCTCACGATCCGTTCCGAGCATTCTGCCGCGCGAACGGGGCACGGGGGGACATCCTCCCCGCACCCCGTTCCGCGGCCGTAACGCTGCCATTACAGCGCCCTTTTGGCCATGTCTACGACAGGCCTATGACCGTCGGCTTCAGGAGGTCTTGACCGTGATGGTGCCGGCCTTGATGCCTTCCTCGGCCTTCTTCACGGCGTCCTGGATGGCGGCGTCGCTCTTGAAGGCCGGGTTGGAGTCCGACAGGCTCACGCCACCGTTGTCCAGGCTGCCGCGGACCGTGCCGGTCTCCGGCTTGTTCTCGTGGACGGACTTGGCCAGGTCGTAGACCGCGCCCTCGACGTTCTTCATGGCGGAGGTCAGGATCGAGTCCTTGTACTTCGCCAGCGCGTCCTGGTTGTACTGGTCGGAGTCGACGCCGATCGCCCAGACCTTGTGCGCGTTGGCGGCCTTGATGACACCCTGGCCGGACAGACCGGCGGCGGCGTAGACGACGTCGGCACCGGCGTCGATCTGGCCCTCGGCCGCGCTCTCGCCCTTGTCGGGGCTGGAGAAGCCACCCTCCTGCGCGGTCTCGGTCAGGTACTGCTCCTTGACCTTGACGCCCTTCTTGGTGGCCTCGACGCCCTGCTTGAAGCCGGCGCCGAACTTGTGGATCAGCGGGACGTCCACGCCGCCGATGAAGCCGACGGTGTTGGTCTTGGTGGCCTTGGCGGCTGCGACACCGGCGAGGTAGGAGGCCTGCTCCTCGTGGAAGACCAGGTCGGCGACGTTGTCGGCCTTGATGGTCTCGTCGTCCACGATGCCGAAGGTGGTCTTCGGGTACTTCGCGGCGACCTCCTTGACGGCGGGCGCGTAGGCGAAGCCGACACCGATCACCGGGTTGTAGCCCTGCTTGGCCAGCGTCTCCAGGCGCTGCACCTTGTCCGCGTCGGACTCGCCGTCCTGCGGCTCGACCGCCGTGCTCTTGTAGCCGAACTCCTTGTCGGCCTTGTCCAGGCCGGCGCTGGCGGCGTCGTTGAAGGACTGGTCGCCCTTGCCGCCGACGTCGTACGCCAGGGCGAGGCCCAGGTTCTTGTCGCCGCTCGATGAGGAGGACGAGGTGGACGAGCTTCCGCAGGCGGAAACAGTGACGGCAAGAGCTGCGGTTGCAACGCCCGCAACCGCAATACGGGACACCCGGCGCATGGAACGAGACTCCTTTGTGCAAGCGCCCAAGCCAGGCGCTGGTTCCGCCGCAGCGTAACGCGCGTAGACGAGACGGAAAACCCCTTCTGTCCGGTCCGTTACCGAGCTGTGGCCGCTTTCGTCACCCAGGTTACGGACAGCAGTGCGCCCCTTGCAGGAGGCAAGGGGCGCACGGGCTGCGAGGACGTCCGGACGGGCCATCGGGCCCGGTTCCCGGGGCCCGGGAGCTACTGCGTCTTGACGGTGACCGTACCGGCGATGATGTCCGCCTTGGCCTTGTCGACGGCGGCGACGACGTCGGTCATCGCCTTGTACTTCGGGTTGGAGTCGGCGAAGCCGACGCCGCCGGACTTGAGGTCGCCACGCACCTCACCCTTCAGCGGCTTGCCGTCGACGACCGACTTGGTCAGGTCGTAGACCGCGCCGCCGACGTTCTTCAGGGCCGAGCCGAGGATGTAGTCCTTGTACTTGGCGAGCGCCGCCTGCGCGTACTGGTCGGAGTCGACACCGATGGCCCACACCTTGTGCTCGGCGGCGGCCTTGATCACGCCCTGGCCGGACAGACCGGCCGCCTGGTAGACGACGTCGGCGCCGGCCTCGATCTGACCGTTCGCCGCGCTCTCACCCTTGTCAGGGCTGGAGAAGCCGCCCTCCTGGGGCGTCTGGGTGAGGTACTGCGACTCGATCTTGATGTTCGGGTTGACGGACTTGGCGCCCTGGTCGAACCCGTCCTCGAACTTGTGGATCAGGGGGATGTCCACGCCGCCGATGAAACCGATGTGGTTCTTCTTGGTGGCCTTGGCCGCGGCCACGCCCGCCAGGTACGAGGACTGCTCCTCGTGGAAGACCATGTCGGCGACGTTGTCGGACGTGATGGTGGCGTCGTCGATGATGCCGAAGGTGACCTTCGGGTACTTCGCGGCGGCCTCCTTCACGGCCGGCGCGTAGGCGAAGCCGACGCCGATGATCGGGTTGTAGCCGGACTTGGCGAGGGTCTCCAGGCGCTGCACCTTGTCGGCGTCGGACTCGCCGTCCTGCGGCTCGACGTCCTGGCCACCGATCTTGAACTCCGTCCGGGCCTTGTCGAAACCGGCGAACGCGGCGTCGTTGAAGGACTGGTCGCCCTTGCCGCCGATGTCGTACGCGAGGCCGATGCCCTTGCCGGAGTACTTGCCGGACTCGGAGTCACTGCTGGTCGAGTCGGTGCTGGACTTGCCGCAGCCGGCTGCCGCGAGTGCGACGACCGCGACGGTCACCGCTGCTTGGGAGAACCTGGTCCTCCGAGATATCAGACGCACAGCAAGCACCCTTCATCCCCACGGCACCGTCGCCGGCCCGCTTCCCCTTGCGCCGCCTCAGGTGGCGATTCCGGCGCACAGTAACGCGCGTAGAAGGGGAGGGGAACGGGGTTTCTCGCGGCCGTTATCGATTCGTGCCGACGGCGGGTTACATTCACCCGCCACCGGTTACGGCCGGGTGACACAAGCGGACGAAGAGGTGCGCATCAGGCACCCCTTCATTTCCCCTGCGCACCACCCCGCCTCAGCGTGATTCGGGGCGCCCGGGGCGCCCGGAGGCACCGCGGCAGGTCTCGGGCGTCCCGGAAGGTCTCGGGGCGCCTCATCGTGTCTCAGCGCGTCGCGTCCAGCAGCGCGGCGGCGGTGAACAGCTCCACGCCGACCGTGATCGCGGACTCGTCGGCGTCGAAGTCGCCCTGGTGCAGATCGCGCACCGTGCGCTCGCCCGGCGTGCGCACCCCGAGCCTCGCCAGGGCCCCCGGCACCTGTTCGAGGTACCAGGAGAAGTCCTCACCGCCGAGGCTCTGCTCGGTGCTCTCGACGGACTCCGCGCCGCGCCGCGCGCTCATGGCGTCCCGCAGCAGGTCGGTGACCTCCGGGTCGTTCACCACCGGCGGGACACCGCGCACGTAGTTGATCTCGGACTTGGCCCGGTGCAGGTTGGCGACCTCGTCGATCGCGGCGACCACGACGTCGGGCGCCTGCCGCCACGCCTCGATGTCCAGGCAGCGCACGGTGCCGGAGAGCTCGGCGCGCTGCGGAATGACGTTCGGCGCGTGTCCCGACTCGATCCGCCCCCAGGTCACGGCCAGCCCGCTGCGCGTGTCGACCCGCCGGGCGACGATCGCGGGCACGTCGGTGGCGACCCGGGCCGCGGCCGTGACGAGGTCGGTGGTCAGATGGGGGCGCGCGGTGTGCCCGCCGGGCCCGCCGAGGGCGATCTCCAGCCGGTCGCACGCCGAGGTGATGGCACCCTCCCGCAGACCGATCCGTCCGGCGTCGACCCTGGGATCGCAGTGCACGGCGATGATCTGCCGCACTCCTTCCAGCGCCCCGCACTCGATCGCGTCGGCGGCGCCGCCCGGCAGCACCTCCTCGGCGGGCTGGAAGATCAGCCGCACGGGGCGGGGCAGCAGGCCCCTCTCGTGCAGGTCGGCCAGGACGAGTCCGGCGCCCAGGACGACGGTCGTGTGCACGTCGTGCCCGCAGGCGTGCGCCCGGTCGGGCACGGTGGAGCGGTACGCGCACTCGGCCTTCATGTCCGGGATGGGCAGGGCATCGATGTCCGCGCGCAGGGCGAGCATGCCGGGGCCGCCGTTCCACGCCCCGTCGGCCGCGCCGATGTCACAGACGAGTCCGGTCCCGACCGCGAGCACCCGGGGCTTCAGGCCGGCCCGCTCGAGCCGCTCCTTGATCGCCGCCGTGGTGCGGAACTCCTGATTGCCGAGCTCGGGATGCATGTGCAGGTCGCGCCGGAAGGCGACGAGTTCGGCGCGCAGTGCCTCGGGCAGCGCGCCGGGGAGCACGGCATCCCCGGGGAGATCGGCCTCGGACTCTCGGGACATCAATTGCTTCACCCTCTGAAGGGTAGGACTCGGGGGCGGCCAACTGACCCTCGATCAACAAAACTTCAGCCCGTTAGGCGAAGAAAAACTGGCCGCCGGACGCATAGGCAACGACGTGGACGGGTAAACTCGACCGTTTTTCCGGACGAGCTACGCACCCACCCACTCTTCAGGCATACCACGCCTCGCTGTACACACGCCGTTCTGTTCACCTGTCGGGATGGCACTGTGGCACGAGAGTGGCTCCACACCCGTCCGGTCGCGAAACCGTCCGGGGGAGGAATCCTCGATGAACGGGCGGACGGGGCGGCGGGGCCCTCGGTAACGTCCGGCCCCGTGACCCACCCCGAGAACAGTGCCCTCACCGCAGGTTTCATAACGGCGACCCGGGCCTCGTACGACGCCATCGCCCGCGACTACACCGCCCGCTTCCCCGACGGCCTCGGCGGGCTGCCGGTCGACCGGTCCCTCGTCACCGCCTTCGCCGAACTGGTGACGGAGCGCGGCGCGGCGCCCATCGCCGATCTGGGCAGCGGGCCCGGCGACGTCACCGCCAGACTCCACGACCTGGGCGTTCCGGTCTTCGGGGTCGATCTGTCCCCCGGGATGGTGGCGCTGGCCCGGAAGGCGCATCCCGCGCTCCGCTTCCACGTGGGGTCGATGACGTCGCTGGACCTTCCCGACGCGACCCTCGGCGGGGTGCTGGCCCTCTACTCGATCATCCACATCCCGGACGAGCACCTGCCGGCGCTCTTCGCCGAGTTCCACCGGGTGCTGCAACCCGGGGGCCATGTGCTCCTGGGGTTCCAGTCGGGTGACGAGGAGGGCGGAATGCATCTGTCGGAGCGCTTCGGCCACGAGATCTCGCTCGACTACTACTGGCGCACCCCGGACTCCGTGGCCGACCTCCTCACGAAGACCGGCTTCCGGCTCCAGGCGCGTCTGCTGCGCGGACCCCTGGACGACGAGAAGCGCCCACGGGCGTTCCTCCTCGCCCGCAGGCCCGAGCAGGACTGGGACAGGTCCTAGACCGTCCTGGGCCAGTCCGAGCGGGACCGGGGACAGGTGCCGGCCGGACCTCGGTACGAACAGACCTGGGACAGGTCGCAGACCTGGGCAGACAGAACCGGGACAGGTCGTAGACCCGGGCAGACAGAACCGGGACAGGTCTGCGACCTGTCCCGGTTGCGTCCGTCCGGCCGGGATCGGTGCCGCCGCA
Source organism: Streptomyces sp. NPDC059582 (assembly GCF_042735715.1). Classification (NCBI taxonomy): domain Bacteria; kingdom Bacillati; phylum Actinomycetota; class Actinomycetes; order Kitasatosporales; family Streptomycetaceae; genus Streptomyces; species Streptomyces sp. NPDC059582. The sequence goes on along the minus strand of NZ_JBHWCC010000010.1, from coordinate 8,729 downwards.
CAGATCCTGGCCGGGCGGTCCTAGACCGCGCTCACCGCCGACAGCCGCGTGACGTCACGCGCCGTGCCCGTGACGCCCGACAGGAAGCCCTGGGCCCGGGGCGAGGCGCTCTCCGTCAGCCAGCCGGGGTCGATGTCGCACACCGCGACCCGCACCTCGGTACCGGCCAGCGCGAGCGGCAGCGTGTGGACGACCGTCGAGGGAAAGCTGAGGATCGTGCGTCCGATCGGACCCCGTCGGGCGATCAGTTCGAGCGGGAGTTCGGGGCGGACGATCTCCAGTCCCGTCTCCCCCGCCAGCCGGTGGAGCTTCTCGGTGCTCTCCCGGCGGTGTGCGAAGTACCGGGTCGCCCCGTGTGCCTTCGCCAGCGCCCGCACCGCCTCCACGTACCGGTCGGCGTCCACCACGCCGGTCTCCACCAGTGAGGTGCCGACCAGGTCCGCGCCCTTGGCGACCCGGGGCGGGCCGAAGCGGGCGCGGGTCCAGGCGAAGTCGTTGGCCGTGATCGTCACGTCTTCCGGCGCCTCCTCGATCGGCATCGAGGAGAAGACCTCGACCCGGCGCCCGCCGCCCGGCGTCAGCCGGCGCCGGGCGGCCGACGACACCGGGGCGAACAGCAGGTCGCGCGGGCCGGGCCGGCCCCCCTTGCGATGCCAGCGCACCAGCCGCTCTCCGCGGGCCAGCTGGGCGACGAACTCCATCGTCGCCGTGCCGTCGTCGACCACGACCAGGTCGCGGGCCCGGGTGATGGTGAGCAGCAGTTGCACATAGCGGGAGAAGGGGTCTCCCATCACCACACGTTCCGCCCGGCGCAGCAGCCGGGACAGACCGCCGATGGTCCTGAAGGGCGCGGTCGTACCGCCGCGCGCCTCCTCCCAGCGGACTTCGTGTCCTTCTTCGCGGGCCAGCTCGGCCATGCGGCGGAGCTGGCCCCGGGTCATCGGGTCCATCGGGGACAGGACGACGAGGGTGAACCCCGCGCCGGACCTCTCCTGGCCGCCAAGTCCGTGTGCATGTGCCCATTCGAGCACGTTGAGGAGCTGCACCGGGCTCTCGACGAAGGCCAGGGTGTGGGGGGTGCCGGTGGTACCGGCGCGAGGGTTCATCGACGTACGACCGTCCCGTAAGCCACTCGATGTCGGACTCGAAGTCACACGCGTGAACTCAGACCTGGACCGGCTCGCCCGCGGCAGCGGCGATCTCGGCCTCGGCGACGACACCGCTGACGCGGCGCAGCTTCTTCATCGGGCCGAGCTCGGAGTCGTAGACCTTCTTGACACCGTCACCGAGGGAGGCCTCGATGGTGCGGATGTCGCGGACGAGGCGGGTCAGGCCCTGCGGCTCGACCGAGGCGGCCTGGTCCGAACCCCACATGGCGCGGTCGAGGGTGATGTGACGCTCGACGAAGGTGGCGCCGAGGGCGACCGCGGCGAGCGTGGTCTGCAGGCCGGTCTCGTGGCCGGAGTAGCCGATCGGGACGTTCGGGTACTCGGCCTGGAGGGTGTTGATGACGCGGAGGTTGAGCTCCTCGGCCACCGACGGGTACGTCGACGTGGCGTGGCACATCAGGATGTTGTCGCTGCCGAGGACCTCGACCGCGTGGCGGATCTGCTTCGGGGTCGACATGCCGGTGGAGAGGATGACCGTGCGGCCGGTGGCGCGCAGGGCGCGCAGCAGCTCGTCGTCGGTCAGCGACGCGGAGGCGACCTTGTGGGCCGGGACGTCGAACTTCTCGAGGAAGGCGACGGCCTCGGTGTCCCACGGGGAGGCGAACCAGTCGATGTTCTTGCTCTTGGCGTACTCGTCGATCTGGCGGTACTCGTCCTCACCGAACTCCACACGGTGGCGGTAGTCGATGTAGGTCATCCGGCCCCAGGGGGTGTCGCGCTCGATGTCCCACTGGTCGCGCGGGGTGCAGATCTCCGGGGTGCGCTTCTGGAACTTCACGGCGTCGCAGCCGGCCTCGGCGGCGGCGTCGATCAGCTTGAAGGCGTTCTCCAGCTCACCGTTGTGGTTGATGCCGATCTCGCCGACGACGTAGACGGGCTGACCCGGGCCGGCGGTCTTCGAACCGAACTTGCGCAGACGGGAGTTGGTGCTCATGGCAGAGATGTCCTTACTTGGTGAGGGTGTCGAGAGAGGGGCCGAGGATCCAGCTGGCGATCTCTCGGATGGCGCCGTCGCCACCGGGGACGGTGGTGACCGCGCGTGCGGCGCCGCGCACGACGTCGTGGGCGCTCGCGACCGCCACGGGCCAGCCGACGAGGGCGAAGCACGGGAGGTCATTGACGTCGTTGCCGACGTAGAGCACGCGCTCCGGCGCGATGCCCTGCTCCTCGCACCACTGCTTCAGTGCGAGGTCCTTCCGGTCGATGCCGTGCAGCACCGGGAGCTTGAGCTTCCGGGCCCGGGCGGCGACGACCGGGTTCTGTTCCGTGGACAGGATCAGCATCTTCAGGCCGCTCTTGCGCAGGGCGGCGATGCCGAGCCCGTCTCCGCGGTGCACGGAGACGATCTCCCGTCCGTCGGAGTCGATCAGCACCCGGTCATCGGTCTGGGTGCCGTCGAAGTCCAGTACGACCGCGTCGATGTCGTCGGCGGTCGGCAGCGAACCGGGGCGGTCCGCGTCGAACAGCGGGGCCAGCGCGCGGGCGCGGGCCAGATCGTGCGGGTCGTCGATCTCCAGCACACGGGCCGGGTCGGTGCGGACCAGCTCGGTGTGGCCGAAGAAGCGGTGCTGGTGCTCGCGGAAGCCCTCGGCCGCCATGGCGTAGGCGGCGCCGGTCTCCAGCAGGTCCTGCGGGCGGTCCTGGCGGCGGGGGCGGAAGGACTTGTCGTGGTTGACGCCGTAGCCGCCCGTGGACGCCTCGCCGTCCGTCTCGGCGGCGTTGATCTCGTCCGCGCCGTCGCGCCAGATGAAGCCGTGGAAGGGCGCCACGGTCACGGCCGTGTCGGCACCGTTCTCGACGACGGCGCCGGCCACCCCGTCGATGTCCTCACGGACGATGAACGGGCTGGTGCACTGGACGAGCAGCACCACGTCGACCGGGGAACCGTGCAGCGCCTCGTGGGCGTCCATGGCGTGCAGGACGGCGGCCTCGGAGGTGGCGGTGTCGCCGGCGATGGCGGCGGGCCGCAGCACGACCTCGGCGCCGGCCTGGCGGGCCGCGACCGCGATGGCCTGGTCGTCGGTGGAGACGACGACGTCCGTCACCAGCCGGGAGGCCCGGCACTCGCGCACGGCGCGGGTCACGAGCGGGACACCGCCGACGGCGGCGAGGTTCTTCGCGGGCACGCCCTTGGAGCCGCCGCGCGCGGGAATCACCGCGAGCACCCGGCGCATCGAAGCGCCTTGGCCCGCTTCCGGGTTGGACATGGCATCTACTCCTTGGGCAGTTGTCTCGGCGGCGCTCACAGCTCGCCCATCCGGCGGATCACGGGCGCCACGCGCTGCACGCCGTGCCGGTAGGCGCCGCGGGCCGCCCGGCGGACGATCTGCCGGACCGCTCCCGGTTCCTTGTCGGTGGCCGGCGCGCCGGGCAGCGGGGCGCCGTCGGGGGCGAGGTGGTGGCGGGCGAGGATGCCCGGCAGGTATCCGGGCGCGGTCTCGGGCGTGTAGTACGGGGCCAGCTGCGGCAGCCCGTCGGGGCGGTCGAGGAGCTCGGTGATCCGGGCGCGGGCCGCGTCGAACGCCGTGGCGTAGGAGCCGTCGGCCGCGACGCCCTGCCGGGCCACCCATTCCTCGTCCGGCGTCGGCCGGTGCCCGGCGTCGAGCTGGTCCCAGGAGGCGAGGCAGCCGGATCCGACGAAGTGGTGGTTGCCGAGCACCTCGCGCACGCCCAGGTCCGTCAGGACGACGGTCGGGATACGCCGGTGCAGGGCCTCAAGAGCGGCCGTCGAGCTGACCGTGACCAGCAGGTCGGTGCGGTCCAGGACCTCGCCCATGTGCCCGTAGACCAGGCGGAAGTTGGGCGGCGGGTCGGCCCGCTGCACCAGCTTCTGGTAGGGGAGCTCCTCGATGTGCGTGGTGTGCTCGCCGGGCTTGGAGCGCAGCTTGAGCAGCACCTCGCGTTCGGGGTGCTCGCGTGCGTGCCGGATCAGGCGCTCCAGCAGGTAGGTGCGTTCCTTGCGGCTCGCCGGGACGGACGGCTGCGCGGCGAAGACGACCGTGTACGGGTCGTGCTCGCCGGTGTACGGGGCCCCACCGAGGAACGGCAGCGCGACCTCCGTGACGGACGACGCGTCGGCGCCGACGCCCTCGTAGACACCGCGGAAGCGGTCCGCGTCCTGGCGTGAGTTGGCCAGCACGAGGTCGGCGCCGTGCCGCAGCAGCAGGCCGTCGGCGAGCTTCTCGTAGACGACACCGACGTAGCCGGTGACGACGACGGGCCGGCTCGTGCGGTCGGCCCAGACGTGCCGGAGGCCGTGCAGCATCGCCTGGACGCCGCCGCCGACCAGGGCGATGACGAGGACGTCGTACGACTCCTCGCCCATCGCGCGCAGGAACTCGCCGGCGGTCACCTCGCGGAGGGAGTCGGCGTGGACGCCGACCTCCTGGAGCTGCCGGGCGGTGGGGGTGGCTCGGCCGCGCAGGAGGTAGCCGTCGAGGCGGATGTCCGTTTCGCCCGCGTTAGTGGGTACAGTGCGCTTCGCGGTGAGCGCGCCCCACTTCCACCGGGTGTCGGAATCCGCGAGGACGGCGACTCGCAGGATCTTCGTTGCACTTGCTGGCACGTCGTAGACCGTAGGAAGGCATTCCTAGGTTCTGCCCAACCTGAAAGCAACAAAGGGTTAACAGCGCATCGACGAATGGGGTTTTCGGGCTCCTACGGCACTTGCGAAGACCTGGTTCACAGGTTCGCCACGCGCAGTTCACCTGACATCAAACCAATGGTAAAGACGGGTGCCGGACGGCCCTCTAACGTCGGTCGGGTGGTCAAGCTCTCCGTCATCGTGCCGTTTTACAACGTGCAGCAATACGCGCCGGACACTCTCAAGAGCCTGCGGGCGAACACTCGTGACGACTTCGAGTTCATTCTCGTCGACGACTGCTCGCGTGACGGGACACCGGACATCCTCGCGCGCGCGGAGCGCGAGTTGCCGGGTGCGGTACTCGTCAGACACGAGGAGAACGGGGGACTCGCGACCGCGCGCAACACCGGGATCGACCGGGCGCGCGGCGAATACCTGACGTTCCTGGACGGCGACGACTGGCTCGCCCCGGGTTACTACGAGCAGCTGGTCGCCGCCATGGACGAGCTGAACTGCGACTTCCTGCGTACCGACCATGTGCAGTGCACCGGGCGGGCGCGAGCGGTGCACCGGGTGCCGCACGGCCGGCGGGGCGTGGTGATGAAGCCGCGCGAGGCGATCCTGCCCGCCGACCGGTCCACGTCCGTCGACTACGCGTACGCGTGGGCGGGCATCTACCACCGCCGGCTCGTCGACCGGGGGCTGCTGCACTTCACCCACGGGCTGCGCACGGCCGAGGACCGGCCGTGGATCTGGAAGCTGCACCGGGAGGCGGAGTCCTTCGCCGCGGTGAGTCTGCTGGGCGTCTTCTACCGACGCGGGGTCGCGTCCTCGCTCACCCAGATCGGGGATGTCAGGCAACTTGATTTCATTCGCGCGTTCGACCAGGTGATCGAGGAAACGGCGCTCGACCCCGAGGCGGATAAGCTGCTGCCGAAAGCAGTGCGCACCTATTGCGCGATCATGGCTCATCATCTCGGATCAATCGAGAGGTTCGAACCCGCCGTGGCTCGAAAATTGCGCTCACTGAGCTCCGCCGCCCTGAAGCGAATGCCACAGGACGTGCTCGCGGAAGTGATGGACACGATGGACTCGCAGCGGGCGAGCCGACTGCGGCGCCTGCGCCGCAGGCCCGTGTCCGCCCGGACGGTGGCCGCCTGATGCCCCGCACCACCCGGATCTTCTGCGCGTCCACCCTGTACGGTGCCGCGACGCTGGCCGCCGCGCTGGACGCCGGACTGTTCGAGCCGACCGACCGGCGGCTGCTGCTGGTCACCAACAACGCGGCCAACCCCGAGACGACACCGGCCGTGGACGAGATGCCGGGCTTCGCGCGGATCGCCGAGCGCTTCGACGAGGTGCTGTCCTGGAACGAGACCATCACGCCGTTCCACCCCAGCGGCTGGAGCCCGCGCGGCGACGACATCCCCATGTGGGAGCGGTACGTACGGCTGCTGTGGGGACTCGGTGACGACGAGGTCCGGCTGGCCGTCGAATCCGTGCAGGTCAACCCGTCGCTGGCGCTGTGCCAGCTGTTCACCGGCGCTCCCGTCGACGTGTACGCGGACGGCCTCATAAGCTATGGCCCCACCCGGGACAAGATCGATCCGCTGGTCGGCACCCGGATCGGGCGGCTGCTGCACCTCGATCTCGTACCGGGTCTGACCCCCCTGCTGCTCACCGAGTTCGGTGTCGCGCCCGAGCTGGTGCCGGGCGAGGCGTTCCTCAAGGTGCTGGGCGAGCTGGCGGAGACCGAGAACGAGCTGCCGGTCTTCGACGAACCGCCGGCGCTGCTGCTGGGCCAGTACCTCTCCGCACTCGGCATCCTCGGCGACGCCGAGGAGGAGGAACTGCACCTGAGCATGGTGCGCGGCGCGGTCGCGCTCGGGCACCGCCGCCTGGTCTTCAAGCCGCATCCGGTCGCGCCCGCGCGCTGGTCGCGGCTGCTGGAGGAGGAGGCGGCCCGGCTCGGCGCCGAGCTCACCCTGCTGGAGCGGCCGGTCCTGGCCGAGGTGGTGTTCCAGCGGACCCGGCCCGCGCTCGCCGTCGGCTGCTTCTCCACCGCGCTGCTCACGGCGGCGGGTGTGTACGGCATCCCGGTCGCCCGCGTCGGGACCGGCGACGTGCTGGCCCGTCTCACGCCGTACCAGAACAGCAACCGGGTGCCGGTGACCATCGTCGACGCGCTGCTGCCCGACCTCGCCGACCGGGCGGCGGTGGAGGCGTGGACGATGCCGTCGCCGGAGCGGGTGGACCAGCTGGCGGCGCTGCTCAAGGCGGTCGGCTTCGCCATGCAGCCCAAGATCTACCCCGGGCTGCGCGGCGCGGCGGAGGACTACCTCTCCCATCAGCTGAACCCGCACACCTGGCGCTACTTCAAGCGCCGTCGGCTGACCGCGCTGGCGCTGCCGGGCGCCGTGCCGGCGCAGCTCTCCTTCATTCCGCGCAACGCGACCGTGCGCCGTCTCGCGCGCCGGGCCCGGGCACTGTCACGGCGCTAGCGCGACCCGGCCCCGCGCGTCACCCCCGCTTCCTCACCGGACCGGGGGCGGCGCGCTTTTCCGTAACCCTGACGTCAACCTGACGCCAACTCATTCATCTGGGCGACATTTATCCGATGCCTGAGTGTCAACGCGGAATTCCCTGTCATCCGCCCGAGGTTCGTACCGTCGCTTCTTTGGCGAACGTATGAATGATCACGACTTCACCATGATCAAGAATCCACTGAGAAAGGCCCCCTTGGATGAACGCGGCTGACCAGGCCCTGGCACCGACGAGCCCGGCCCCCGCGCCCACCGTGCGGGTACAGGTCCCCGAGAAGTCCGCCGCCGCCGCGCCTCGTCCGCGCGCCTCGGACCGGCTGCGTGCCCTGGACGGACTGCGGCTGATGGCCGCGCTCATGGTCTGCATGTACCACTTCGCCGGCAAGAACGGCCCGATCGCCGAGTCCTGGCACCAGTCGCCGGGTCTGATGTTCCCCACCCTGTCCCGGGCCGCGACCTACGGCAGCCTCGGTGTGCAGTTCTTCTTCGTCATCAGCGGCTTCGTGATCTGCATGAGCAGCTGGGGCCGCACGTTGGGCGACTTCTTCCGCTCCCGGGTCGCCCGGCTGTATCCCGCGTACTGGGTGGCGATCGTCCTGGTCACCGTGGCGGCCTACGTCCTGCCGGTCGTCGTCCACCCGCTGCGCTCGGACGAGATCCTCGTCAACTTCACGATGTTGCAGCAGCCGATGGGCGTGGACCGGGTGCTGGGCGTGGACTGGACGCTCTGGGTCGAGGTGCGCTTCTACGCGATGTTCGCCCTGTTCGTGGTCTGGCGGGGCGTCACCTACCGCCGCGTGGTGCTGTTCTGCGCCCTGTGGATCCTGGCCGGTGTCTTCGCCCGGGTCGCCGACAACCCGCTCACCGACGAACTGGTGATGCGTGACCACGCCCCCTTCTTCATCGGCGGACTCGCGCTCTACCTGATCCACCGCTACGGCAACGACCTGCTGCTGTGGGGCATCGTGATCATGTCCTTCCTGCTCGGCCAGCGCTACTCGGTGACCGCCCTGTGGCACCCGGGCATGCAGGGCGACTTCCAGCGCAACCCGCACGTCATCCAGGCGATCGTCTTCCTCGCCTTCGCCGCCGTCGCGGTGGTGGCGGTGGGCTGGACCCGTTGGGCGAACTGGCGCTGGCTGACCGTCGCGGGGGCGCTGACGTACCCCTTCTACCTGGTGCACGAGCACCTGGGCTGGTTCTTCGTCCGCGTGCTGAACCGCGGTGTCGGCCTGCCGCCCTACGCGACGATCGTCGTCAGCGTGCTGAGCCTGCTGGGCATCGCCTGGCTGATCCACAAGCTGGTGGAGAAGCCGTTCGGACCGCGCCTGAAGCGGGCGCTGGTGGTACCGCGACGCTAGCGCGCGAGCGCCGCCGCCCGTCCTACGGATCCGGACGGGCGGCGCGAAGGGCCGGGCCCCGTCCGTGACGGAC
>NZ_JBHWCC010000009.1:0-212184 GCF_042735715.1 Streptomyces sp. NPDC059582 | reverse complement strand
GAGCCGCGGGCCACGCCGGTGTCCAGGATCCGGCGGGCTCGGTGTCGGTCCCCCGCCGGCAGTGGACGCGGAACCGCAGCCGGCGGGAGAAGCACCTCCGATGCCACACGGCGGCATCTGGCATCAAGAACGAGCAGAGCCCACATCAGAGCCGCGTCAAGGTGCGGGGAAGCCGCCCCACGGGTCTCTACCGTCGCCTCGTGGAACGCCGCAATGACGCGCGACACGACGTGGTCCGCACGCACACGGAGCCCGCGGAAGTGTTGCGCGATGTCCGCTGGGCCAAGGATCTGCGCAGTGCCGTTCGATGCTCGGTCGTCCTCCTCGTCCTCCTCCTGCTGATCGACTGGGAGGCCGACACACTCACGGCCGTGCGCGGAGCGCTGTGGGCCGCCCTCGCCCTCCTTCTGTTCCTGATCCTGTTCCCGTCCAGAGTCACCGTGGGCAACGGCTGGCTGACCTCGCGCGGGCTGCTGCGCAGGCGGCGGGTCCGCACCGACCTGTTGGTGTCGGTGCGGTGCCTCGACGGGGTCTCGCAACGGCTCGTCCTGCGGGATGTGTTCGGCGACCGGGTCGAGATCGACCCCGAGGTCCTGGTGAACAACCCCGGTCTGTGGCACCGGCTCGACAGGGACGCGCACAAGTCCGCGACCGGCGGATCGCTGCTCTGTGGGCAGACAGCGCTGCTGCGGCTCTCGGAGCGGATCGACCGGGAAACCGCACGGACCGTGTTCGAGGTCTCCGGCCTGGACTGACCTCGGCCGGCGAGTGGCCCACCCCCGTCGGGGCTGTGGCTCGGCTCCTGGCTGCATCCACTGCGGCGAACGGCGGCAAGCCCGCGTCGGCCGTCCCTCGCCGGCCCCTCCGAGTCGAGGGGGCGGCAAACCTGTTTCAGCCGGTCGCTCATCGGCCCCGTCTGACTGATCTACGAGCGTCGCTGCCACCGGACGAGCCTGAAGCGGGAGTACTCGGTCCGGCCCCGGAGTGAGCATGAAACGGCCGTACGCTCCGGACGGCCTCCCGCATCGACGTCTCGGTTCCAGCGGGCCCACCACGACGATGCCGTCCTGTTCCCGCGGGGGCGTCCAGTGCGCCGATGTCATGGTCGACCACGTCCCCGTCAACGTGCCGTACTCGAATCGGCAGCGGGCAGCCGCACGGCTCGGCCGGGTCGTGGCGGGCTGCCGCAGCCGGACTCCATCGGCGATGACGGCGTGATGTGGCGGCAGCCGCGCCCAACCACGACGGGGACCTGTCGCGGGCGTACACCCGCGACAGGTCCCCGCCAAAGGGCGCGAGCACCACCACGAAAGCTCCCCCAGGGCGAACCGGTTTCCTGACCGTAAGCCGGCGATGCCGTCATCCCCTGAGTCCACCAAGGCGTCCGAAGGCCCGGCCCTCCACTACGGACTCCGCGCTCAGACGCCCTCTCCTACGGTCTGCGAACCTCTGGCCCTCTCCGCCCGCCCGGTGAAGGGCAGGGACAGCACCATGGTCAGGCCGCCCCCCGGGGTGTCCTCAGGGGTGAGCGTGCCGTCCATCGCCTCGGTGAGGCCCTTGGAGAGCGCCAGGCCCAGACCCAGACCGGTGGTGTTGTCCGTGTCCCCCAGTCGCTGGAACGGCTCGAACAACCGGTCCCGGGAGCCCGGCGGCAGCCCCGGCCCCCGGTCGACGACGCGCAGTTCCACGCGGCCCTCGTGGGCGCTGGCCGTCAGCAGGACCTTGCGCTCCGCCGGACTGTGGCGCACCGCATTGCCGACGAGGTTGGCGATCACCCGTTCCAGGAGCGGGGGGTCGGCCAGCACGGCCGGGACCTTCTCGAGGTCCCCCACTTCTACCTCGGGGACGTCCGCCAGAGCCGTCGGCAGGACCTCCTCCAGCGTGGTGGCGCGCATGTTGAGGGTGAGCACCCCGGCTTGGAGGCGGCTGAGGTCGAGGAGGTTCTCCACCAGCCGGTTCAGCTTGGCCATCGATTCGTCGGCGGTGGCGAGCAGCTCGTCCCGGTCCTCGTCGGAGAACGCCACATCGCGGCTACGGAGCGAGGAGACGGCCGCCCAGCCCGCGGCGAGCGGTGTGCGCAGATCGTGCCCGACGGCCCGCAGCAGTGCGGTCCGCATCCGGTCGGCGGCCTTGACCGGTTCGACCTCGGCGGCTGCCTCGGCGAGCCGGGACCGCTCCACGGCCGCGCCGACGTGCGCGGCGAAGGCGGCCAGCACACGTCTCTCGGACGACGGGAGGGTCCGGCCGCGCAGCACGAGAAAGGCGCCGGGGCCCGCGGGGACGGTGGTCACGCCGTCCTCTCCGGGCGGCTCGTCGACCAGTTCCGCCGACTCCATGCCGAACGTTTCCCGCGTCCGCTCCACGAGCGCGGGGATCGTCGCGCCACCGCGCACGATGGTGCCGGCCAGCGAGGACATGGTCTCCGCCTCGGCCGTCGCCCGCGCCGAGCGTCGCGACAGACGCAGCGAGCGGTCGACGACGGCGGCCACGACAGCGGCCACGATCACGAAGACCGCCAGCGCGAGCAGGGCGTTCGGGTCGTCGAGCGTGAACTGGCCGATGGGCGGGATGAACCAGTAGTTGAGCAGCAAGGACGCCGTCACCGCCGCGATCACCGCCGACACGACCCCGCCTATGCAGGCCACCCCCACCACGGTCAGCAGGAACAGCAAGGCCTCGCTGGTGAGGTTGAGTCGGCCCCGGGCCCCGTCCAGATCCAGCAGGAAGGTGAGCGCCACCGGCAGCAACAGGCCGGCCACCGGGCCTGCGATCCGGCGTGCGGTCGACAGGGTGCGGCGGCGGGAGGGCAGCAGCCTGCCGCGTCCCGCCCGTTCGTGCGTGACGGTGTGCACGTCGATGTCGACGCCGAGCTCCACCACGGTTTCGCCCGTCCCGCGCCCGCCGACGAAGCGCTCGACGCGGCCGCGGCGGCTGGTGCCCAGCACGAGTTGGGTGGCGTTCTCCGCCCGGGCGAACTCCACGAGTGAGGTGGCCACGTCGTCGCCGACGACCGAGTGGTAGCTGCCGCCCAGGTCCTCGACCAGCCGCCGTTGCCGGGCCAGCGACGCGTGCGAGGTACCCACGGCGAGACCGTCACTGCGGGTCACGTGCACCGCCAGCAGGTCACCGCCCGCCGACCGGTCGGCGATCCGGGCGGCCCGCCGGATCAGTGTGTCGCCCTCCGGGCCGCCGGTCAGGGCCACGACCACCCGCTCCCGGGTCTCCCAGACCCCGCCTATGCCGTGCTCCGAGCGGTACGCCTGGAGCGCCTCGTCGACGCGGTCGGCCACCCACAGCAGGGCGAGCTGACGCAGCGCGGTCAGGTTGCCGGGCCGAAAGTAGTTGGCGAGGGCGGCATCGACCTTCTCGGGGGCGTAGATGTTGCCGTGCGCCATACGGCGGCGCAGCCCCTCGGGCGGGATGTCCACCAGCTCGATCTGCCGTGCCCGGCGTACGACCTCGTCGGGCACCGTCTCTCGATGCGGCACTCGCGTGATCTTCTCGACGACGTCGTTGAGGGACTCCAGGTGCTGGATGTTCAGCGCGGTGACGACGTCGATCCCGGCGGCCAGCAGCACCTCGATGTCCTGCCAGCGCTTGGAGTTGCGGCCGCCACCGGGGACATTGCTGTGCGCGAGCTCGTCGACGATCGCCACCTGGGGACGGCGTGCGAGAACCGCGGCCAGGTCCATCTCCTCGAAGTCCCCACCGCGATACGCGCAGGAGGCGCGCGGTACGACTTCCAGACCGTCGAGCATCGCCTCGGTACCGGAGCGCCGATGGCACTCCACGAACCCCACGACGACATCGACACCGCGCGCCGCCCTGCGACGCGCCTCGTCCAGCATGCGGTAGGTCTTGCCGACTCCCGGGGCCGCGCCCAGGTATACCTTCAGCCGTCCGGGTCGTACGTCAACCCCGCCGGTCTCCATATCACTCATATTGGCCGGTCCGTCACTCATCGCAGCCGACGCGCTCCACTCACTGGCGATCAACTCCACGGCGGGAAGGGTTACTTTCCCCACCGAAGCCCTTCCGGGAGACCCTCGGCACGTCCCTTGACACATCCTTGGCGCCGGTCACATGGAGGTTGACACCGCCTTGACGAGCCAAGGGCCGATAGAGTGACGGCGGTGTGCCGGGAAGTCTGGTCGGCGGGGAGCCACAAGGTCTCCTTCTCATGGTCCAGGGGACGGCATGCGCAGCGTAGGGACGGTTCTGGCTCTCGTGGTTCTCGCCACCCTGGTGGCGACCTTCGCGCGGCGCCGGCGTATACCGGCGCCTTCTCTCCTGGTGGTCGCGGGCCTCGCGGTGGCGCTGCTGCCCGGTACTCCGCGGATCGAGATCAGCCCCGAGATCATCGGGCTCGTCGTACTGCCCCCGCTGCTCTACGCGAGCGCCGAGGAACTGTCCTGGCGTGAACTGCGCGCGGTGTGGAAACCGGTCGGGGTCCTCTCCGTCGGTCTGGTGCTGGCCTCGGCCGCCGCGGTCGGCGCCGTCGCGTCGCTGGTCACGCCGCTGTCCTGGCAGATGGCCCTGGTACTGGGCGCGGTCTTGGCCAGTACGGATCCGGTCGCGGTGACCGCGCTTGGCAGGAGGCTCGCCCTGCCGCCGAAGGTGCAGGTTCTCGTCCAGGCCGAGAGCCTGTTCAACGACGCGACGTCGCTGGTGCTCTTCCGGGTCGCGGTGAGTGTCGCCGTGGCGTCGGCGGCGGTGGGCTGGGGGGCGGCGGCCGGCGAGTTCGCGCTGCTGGCGGGCGGAGGCATGCTGATCGGCGCGGCGGTCGCCGGCGTCGTGTCGCTGATCCGGCGGCGCACCGAGGACCCGGTCCTCGAGACGGTGATCGCCCTGGTCAGCCCGTACGCGGCGTATGTCCTCGCCGAGGCGGTGCACGCCTCCGGCGTCACCTCCGTCGTGGTGGCCGGAGTCGTCCTGGGCGGCAGGGGCGACCGGCTCACCAACGCCCGCATCCGGCTTCAGTTGCACGCCGTCTACGGAACGGTGGTGTTCCTGCTGGAGAGCGTGGTCTTCAGTCTCATAGGGCTCGCCCTGCCCGCCCAGGTGCAGGCCCTCTCCGACGGCGACCGGGCGTGGCCGCTGTATGCGCTCGCCATCGCCGCCACGCTCATCGCGATGCGCCTGCTGTGGCTGGCGCCCCTGTCGGCGGTGGTGCAGCGCAAGGGCGGCATCAAGCCCATGAACTGGCGGGTCCCGCTGGTGCTGACCTGGGCGGGCACCCGGGGAGTGGTCCCGCTGGCCGCCGCGCTGTCCATCCCGGTGACCACCGACGCCGGCTCGCCGCTCGCCGAACGCCCCATCGTCCTTGTCCTGACCACCTCGGTCGTCGTGATGACCCTCATCGTCCAGGGCTTCACCCTCGCCCCGGTCGTCCGCCGCTCCGGCATCGCCCTCGAACCCGACCACACGGAACGCGAGGAGGCGGAAGCCCGGTGCAGCCTGGCGAACGCGGGCCTCGGCCGCCTGGAGGAGATCTCGGAACTGGAGGCGGTTCCGGACGTCGTCATCGACCGCCTCCGCCGCGGTCTCACGGCCCGACTCGACGACGCCCGCGACCGCCTCACCCAGACCGACGGCGACGAGGCCCCGACGGAATCCGCCGACCTCACCTACCGCCAACTCCGGCGGGACCTGATCACGGTTGAGGAGGCGGAACTCCAGCGCCTGTACGACGACCACCGCATCAGCGACACCACCCGCCGTCGGCTGCAACGCTCACTGGACCTGGAGGAGGCTCGGCTCACGGACGTCTAGGGCGGGCCTGAGCGAGCGAGTCAGCCTGGCTGTATCGGCGTTGGGCGTTGTGTCCGCTCATGCTCGTGACCGGTGCGTTGCAGGCTCGTCCGGCCGGAGACGATTCGGGTTCGTGCGGCCATCCACACGACCTGCCGGTGGCGCGCCACCCCGGACAGGACCGGCGGCGCGTCCATCACTTGGTGGAGATCTGGCAACGTCGGGCTGTCAGCGCTCGGGTCAGCTCGGCGTCGTACTGATCGGCGTCGAAACAGAACACTGGCAGGCGCGCCCTGTCTGCGGGCACCTGCCAGTCCGACCACTCCACGATCCCCCTGTGACGCTGCACGACGACGGACAGGTAGCCGCAGCATCCGCCGGTACACGCGGGCTCGCCCAGCTCCACACGTCGCGCCTCGCCGGTGGCCCACAGCGGACCGCGACCGTGGCCAGGCAGCGCCTCCTGCGCGAACGGGCCGCGGCCGCCCTCTCCGACCGCCTCTGCCACCACTTCTTCGCCGTCGATCCGGAACTGCAAGTGCGCGGCCCATCGGGGGCCCGGTGGCAACACGCTGACCTCAAGGCGATTGAACACCCGAGCACATTAGCCGGGTACGGGCCGACGCGGGTAGCTTCGGCGAGCCACAAGCATGAGTGCAGCGTCGATGCTTTCAGGGGCAGTTGCGGGCGGTAGGCACTGCCGAGGGGGGAGGCGTTGACGAGTCCGTGCCCGGTCGAGGCCCTCGGTCCTCTTCGTGACGCGTTCGGTGGTCAGCGCCCCGCCGGCACTCGCGACCACGGGATCCGGATCGGCGGACGCGTGCGCCGAAGCTTCCGGCCTCTGCCCCGCGAAGTCAGCTCATTGCTTGTCCGGTGCGGACGGCGGGACGATCTCCCTCTTGAGAGTCTTGCCGGTGGGCCCTTTCGGCAACGCGTCCACGATCCATACCTTTCGCGGGTATTTGTACGCGGCGACCTGGCGCTTGACGTAGTCGCGCAGCTCCTGGGCCGTGGCTTCGGCACCTGGTTTGAGCACGACTGCGGCGCCGATCTCCTCGCCGAGATCAGGATCGGGCATGCCGAGGACCGCGGCGTCGGCCACCGCCGGATGCTCGTACAGCACGTCTTCGACTTCGCGCGGGTAGATCTTGTACCCGCCTCGATTGATCAGGTCCTTCTCGCGGCCGACGATCCAGAAGTAGCCGTCCTGGTCGACCCGGCCGAGGTCGCCGGTGTGGAACCAGCCGTCGCGGATCGCCTCGGCCGTGGCCTCGGGGCGCCGCCAGTAGCCCTTCATCACGTTGTGCCCGCGGATCACGATCTCGCCGGTCTCACCCGGCGGCACCTCGTTTCCGCTGTCGTCGACCACGCGCATCTGGACGCCGTCGATCGGGGTGCCGATCGAACCGGGTTTGCGTGGGGCGTCCGGACGGCTGCCCGAGGCAACGGGTGAGGTCTCCGACAGTCCGTACCCTTCCAGCACGACACAGTCGAACGCGGCCTCGAAAGCCCGCAGCACCTGGACCGGTATCGCCGCGCCGCCGGAAAGGGCCAGCCGGAGCCGGGAAGCGTCGTAGCCGTCGAGGTCCGGCGACTGCAACAGCCTGCTGAAGATCGTCGGCACCCCGGCGAAGACCGTCACCCCGTGCTCGGCCAGCATCCGCAATGCCGACCCCGCGTCGAAGCGCGGCAGCAGCGTCAGGCACGCACCGGCGACGACAGCGGCGTTGAGCGTGCAGCTCTGCCCGAACGCGTGGAACAGCGGAAGCCCACCGAAGATGACGTCGTCCGAGGCGAGATGCAGCGATTCGGAAGCCACGATTTCGCAGTTGCGGGTGAGGTTGGCGTGGGTGAGTTCGGCACCCTTGGCCTGACCGGTCGTCCCCGATGTGTAGAGGATCTCCGCGGTGTCGTTCTCGTGGCGCTCGCTCACTTCCTCGGCGAGTGGGGCGGACGCGAGCAGCGCGTCGAATCCGTCGGGCCCGATGACCACCGCATCGGCCTCGACCTGCTGCGCGCCGGTCCGTACATCGTCGGGGAATGCGGGCTGGGCGAACAGCAGTCGGGCTCCTGAGTCGCCGAGGTAATAGGCGACCTCGCGCGCCTTGAGCAGCGGGTTCATCGGAACGACGATGCCCCCGGCCCGGAGCACGCCGAAGTAGGCGATGGCGAATTCCGGACTGTTGGGCAGCATGATCGCCACTTGGTCGCCCGGCTTGACACCCCGGTCGCGCAACAGTCCCGCCATTCGGGCGCTGACCTGGTCAAGCGCGCGATACGAGATGATGTCGTCCCCCAGACGCAGCGCGGCCCGGTCCGGGTGGGCGCGGGCGCTCCGTACGACGATCGACGCGAGGTTCATGGCGGGGCCACCCTTCGGCGTGCTGCGTTCGTCGGCTGCGCGGCCTCGTACCACGTGGGTGCCACATCTCAGGCTATTCCTGAATCACGGCATGGGCGATTTCGGCGAGATTGCGCTGCGCGCCCGGTGTCCGTTCTCCGGTTCCGCCGACGTGCGATCCCGCGATCCGGGGAGTTGCCTCGCGGCGGGTGCTCGGAGCGTTGTCCTCAACGAAATCGGCGTCCGCAACGGCTCGTCGTGTGCCGGCGGTCCCTCGGCGCCGTTTTCCCGCACATGGTTCCCCGGGCGACGGGTCCCGCACCCCTGCCGGGACTACTTGCCGGCCAGACCCGAATTGGCCCCGTCCCGCAGATCCGCAAACCCCTGCGCGATGATGGCGGCCGGCTTCAGACAGGCCTCACGTGTGTCCGCTGCCGTCGGCCCCGCGGCGCATCCCAAGGTTTCGTAGGTGCTGACCGCCGCCTGGAGCTTTCGAGCAACGGAATCGAGCGTCGCGAATCCTTGGGGCCCGTTGATCTCGCTCAAGGCCAACCCGGCGGCAGCAGACGTGGCGTCGGCTGCCGCCTCGCACTTCGCGGTGAACATCCGAGGCGACGACGTCGAGCAGGGAGAGTTCGTTCCCGAACCGAACCGCTGTTCGTCCGCCGAGATGCGCTCCTCGACGGCGAGCTTCACGTTCTCGGCGGCCAGCGCCTTTGCCGAGACCGACTCACTCGGCGACGAGGGGGAAGCGGAGGTCTGGTCCGAACGACTCACACCTCCCGAAGCGCTGCATCCCATGACGAGTGCTCCTGACAGACCCGACATGGCCACCACGCGCAGCGCGTGCCACTTCATCCTTCGCGCCCCCTTCGAACTGTCGCGTCACCCTACCCGAGAGGTCGTGCAAGATCGCAGAGCCGGCCACTCGCACGACCGCCAGGAATGCGCGAGATCGTCAAGGCCGTTCCGTAACTGCGGAACGCACCCGAAAGCCGCTGGCAGCTTCACTCACGAATCGCTGCCATGGGTCACCCGGGGCCGCTCCGAACTTCCCGACGACGGTCCAGTGGGACCCGCTCGGGGACGACACCTACGGCGTGCCGGGAAGCCGGACCGTGACGCGTAGACCGCCGGCCGGGCCTGGGACGAGGTCGAGGGTCCCCTCGTGGGCGCGGACGATGCTGTGCACGATGGCCAGGCCGAGGCCGACGCCGGCGTGCTCGTCGGTGCGTACGCGTTCCGTTCCGCGCTGGAAGGGTTCGATCAGAGTCGGTACCAGTTCCGGTGGGAGCCGGCGGCCCGTGTTCTCGACCCTCAGCACGCTCGTGTCGCCGTGTGCCTCGGTGTGGACCGTCACGGATCCGCCGGCCGGGAGGTTGTGGACGATGGCGTTCTGGACGAGGTTCGTCACCATTCGCAGCAGGAGCTCCGGGGAGCCGCTGGCCCGGGCCGCCCCGCCGGTGACGTCGAGTGTGATCCGCCGCTGTTCGGCGAGTGCGAGCAGCGTTTCGGCGGCTTCTTCGGCGATGAGGGACAGGTCGACGCTCTCGCGGGTGAAGTTTCCGCGGTCGCCGCGGCTGAGCAGCAGGAGGGCCTCGGTGAGGCCGATCGCCCGCGTATTGACAGCGTGCAGGCGTTCGATGAGTTCGCCCCGGTCCCGCGTGGGGTCCTTGCGGGCGACGTCGAGGAGCGTTCGCGAGATCGCCAGCGGGGTGCGCAGTTCGTGGGAGGCGTTCGCGGCGAACCTCCGCTGCTCGGCGACGTGGGACTCAAGTTGTTCGAGCATCGAGTCGAACGCGTCGGACAGTTCACGGAATTCGTCCTGGCGGCCCTTCATGCGAATCCGGTGGGACAGGGACCCGTTCCCCGCCATCCGTGCCGCATCCGTGATCTGTGTGAGGGGTGCGAGCATCCGGCCGGCGAGGAGCCATCCCCCGACGAGGCCGAACACGAGCAGGAAGACCATCGCCACGGCCGCGGCGGGGGCGAAGGTGTGCACAAGGAGGTAGCGGTTGGGCGAGATCCCGAGAAGGCCCCTGGAGTTGTCGGGCACGTAGCGCAACAGGAACACCCACACCACGGCCAGCAGGAGAGCGCCGGCCACGGCGAGGAATCCGGCGTAGCTGAGGGTGAGTTTCAGTCGGGCGCTGAGCCCTGGACGTCTACGCATGCGGACTGCCGGGGGCGGTGGTGCCCGTGCCGGTGTCGATCCGGTAGCCGACGCCGGGCACCGTGGCGATGAGCCAAGGTTCGCCGAGCCGTTTGCGCAGTGCCGAGACCGTGATGCGCACGGCGTTGGTGAGGGGGTCGGCGTTCTCGTCCCAGGCCCGTTCCAGCAGCTCCTCGGCGCTGACGATGCCGCCCTCGGCGGCGACGAGGACTTCCAGCACGGCGAACTGTTTGCGGGTGAGCGCGACGTAGTGTCCGTCGCGGTAGACCTCCCGGCGGAAGGGGTCGAGCCGCAGGCCCGCGATCTCGCGGATCGGGGGCCGGGCGTACGCGCGTCTGCGGTCGAGTGCCCTCAGCCGCAGGACGAGCTCCCGCAGCTCGAACGGTTTGGTGAGGTAGTCGTCGGCGCCGAGCCCGAATCCGGAGGCCTTGTCGTCGATCCGGTCGGCGGCGGTGAGCATGAGGATCGGGATGCCGCTGCCGGAGGCGACGATACGCCGGGCGACCTCGTCGCCGGAGGGGCCGGGGATGTCGCGGTCGAGGACCGCCAGGTCGTAGGAGTTGACGCTGAGCAGTTCCAGGGCGGAGTCGCCGTCGCCGGCGATGTCGGCGGCGATCGCCTCCAGCCGGAGACCGTCACGGACGGCTTCCGCCAGGTAGGGCTCGTCCTCCACGATCAGTACGCGCATGTCCGAAGCCTAAGCAGCCCAACATATCGCCGACGTATCCAAAGACGTCTGCACACCGGACGCGCGACTCAGCCTGCCGGTGCCGGCGCGGGACGAGACCGGTCCGACGGCGCTTGCGCCGCAGTGCGCCACCAGCGGCGCGACGCCAGCGCGGCCAGCACGGCGCCGGCCGCGTTGACCAGGACGTCGTCCACGGAGGACACCCGGTCGAGTCGCAGGACGTACTGTGCGGTCTCGACCAGGACCGAGCAGCCCGCCCCGAGGGCCAGGATCCGCGGCAGGGACGCCGGCGCCGCGAACCGCATCGGGGCGAAGAACCCCAGCGACGCGAAGACCAGCAGGTTGCCGACGATCCCGAGCGGCCCCATCGTGACCAGGTCCCGCAGCGGTACCAGGCTGACCCGTGCGGGGACGATGCCGGCCCCGCCGCCCGGCATCATGGTCAGCCACAGGAACGGCACCGTCCCGTGGACCATGCCCACCTCCGCCAGCGACTTGCGCCACGTCCACGCCGATGTGACGCCGGCGGCGCGCCGAACGCGCGCCAGAGCCCACACCACCAGCGCGGCCAAAGGCAGCGTCACCAACGTCATGAGCACCACACCGTTGAACGTGTCGAAGCAGCCGTGCCACCGCCCGGCCGCGCACATCGGAGCGGACATCATGAGCGGCCGCCGCACGACGAACACGGCGCTCGCCAGGCCGAGGATCGCCAGGCTGAGGAGCACGATCCTGCGCGTGCGACGGGGCGGTACCGACAGGGATGCGGTGGGGTTCATGCTCCCATTGGAGTCGGGGGGCCGTTGCGGTGGCGTATCCGATTTTCGATACGCCCGCGATACACGGAATCCCCCGGCACCAAGGAACTGGCGCAAGCCGCCGGGAGTGAGAGGTGTGCGCCGCTGGTGATCGCGCCGGCCGGCTAGGGCGTGTTTCGAAAGTTACGTCGTCCGCCCGGAGGGGGGCACGGCGCCTCGCCGCGTTGCCGGGGTCGTCCGCGTACGGCCAGCACGCGGACGACCCCGCCCTGGACCGTGAGCGCCCTAGCGGGTATACGCCTGCTCGTAGAGGCTTCGCAATTGCGCGGTGGCCTCCGCGGTGGAGCCGCACAGGCTGACGCGGCCGTCGTTGGCTGCGACCAGATAGCGGTGGCCGACGGCGAAATCCGCTCCGGCGAGAAGCCGGCTCAGGTTCTTGTCGTTGGTGAGCCAGACGGCGGCGGGCCCGGTGCCCCGGTACCAGCGGTCCACCCGGAGCTCGACCCGATCACGCTTGACGGCGGTCGCCGTGCCCTCGAAAGCGGTCTGCATACCGCGCAGGACGTCGACGGTGACCGCGGCGCACCTCGCGGCCGTCGCGTCCGGGGCGGTCAGCTTCAGCGGGGAGTCGGCTGGGGTGGCCGCGGCTGACGCCGAGGGTGACGTCGCGGCTGAGGACGAGGTGTTCTGCGACGCCGCCCCCCAGGCCAGGCCGCCGGCCACCGCGAGCAGGGCGGCGCCCACCGCGATGGGCAGGAATCGACGGCGGAATCGGCCGGCAGCACCTTGCGCGTCCGGGGAAACAGGGGTGTCGGCGGTCACGGTGGCCTCCAGGAGACGTTGGGGATCGGGCGAAGGAGCGTCGGAGGTCCGTGCCGGGTCGATGGCCCTCATCCGGGCCAGCAGTTCGTCGTCGTTCACCGTCGGCTCCCTTCTTCATCCGTCCTGTGTCCGGCCTGATGGGCGTTCTTTCGGTCTAGACGAGCAGCGATCTTCTTCTTCGCCCGGTGCAGGCGGATACTCGCCGCGTTTGCGGTCAGCCCGGTCACCTGCGCGATCGCGCTCGGTGTCAGCCCCTCCCAAGCCCAGAGCAGGACGACCTCGCGGTCCACCGCTCCCAGCGTGCCCAGCGCTTGATGCAGTTCGAGATGGTCCGCCTCCGCCTCCGGCTGTGGAGCGGCCACCTGGGTCAGCCGCTCCACCAGCCGGAGCCGGCGCCGCTCAGTCCGGCGCGCGTTGGCCAGACAGCCCCGCGTGACGCCGTAGCACCAGGGCAGCACCTCATCGGGATCGACGGAACCTTCCGCGCCGAGCCCCGGCACATCCTCCAGCCGGCGCCAGAGCACCAGCATCGTCTCCGCGAGGACGTCATCGACCGAGTCGGCGTCCGCCCGCCGCCGCAAGTACCGGTGCAGCGGCTCCGCCACGACACCCGACAACGCCTCGAATCGAGCCTCCCGGGCCCGGGACCCCTCATGCGCCGGCCTCAGTTCCACACCTCCACCTGTCCGGCATCGCCGGCTCCCTTTCACCGGCGCCAGGAGACTTCCCACCGCTCTGGATCTCCCGCGTGCCCTCGTACGAAGAAAGGGTCCCGGCGTAGGCGACGAACCGGCCGACCTTGTCGTCAAGGACGATGCCGTTGCCGGCCGGCAACTCCCCGGCCCACCCGACGCTCTCACGCATCCGCACGGCGCAGTACGCCTTCGCGCAAGCGGAGTGCTCGGCACAGCGCCGCTGTGTCATCCGTTGGCTTTCGTCCCACTCATGTCCTGGGTGCCGACAACGGAGAGAAGTCGGAGTGCGTCATGGGAAGAGCTGCCGCGTTCGGCGGTGAGGCAGACGAGGAATTGGTCGCGCAGGGGAACGGCGAGTGTGTGGCAGGACAGTTGCAGCGTGCCGACCAAGGGGTGCTGCATGGTTTGGTGACCCGACGCACACTCGCCCTGTCGCCGAGGTCTGCCTCGACCACCTCAGCGCCTCGGCCGGCCAGTGCACGAGCCTTGTCCGACCCCGCGTCGCGGGTGATCGCGCGGACTACGAACGGGCCGTCCCGGTCGGCCAGGAGGGCGCGCACCAGTCCGCCGCCCTGAGCACCCGTGTCCCCGACCACCGCAATCATCTTCTTCTCGGACACTGTCCATCACTCCATGTCGTGTTGATACGACCGGCACTTCTGCCCCGCCACGGCTCGATTGTCGCCAGCGCACCAGAGGCCGACCAGGCACGGATTGGGCGAGGTTCATGGCAACCGATCACCACGCCGTAGGCGGGCGGGCACCACGTCCACCGATGGCCGCCGCAGGCAGACGTGGCCCGGTCGGGCAAGAAGCCGCCGCCGACGGGTGGCAGCATGCTCCCTGTCTCGTCGTCATTCCGGGCCGACGAAGGGGCCCCGCTGGAGAGTCGGTGCCGCGCTCAGGGAGCCCAGCAAGGCCAGGGCGACGGCGGCGGGACTGCCGGGCTCGGCCTGATAGACGATGACTTGCTGCCCTGGGGCGCTGTTCACGGTGAAGGCTTCGTAGTGCAGCTCCAGGTCGCCGACCTCGGCGTGGTGGAAGAGCTTGGCCTCGCGGCTCTTGCCCCGCACGTCGTGACGGGCCCACAGCGCCCGGAACTCGGCGCTTCTCATGGAGAGTTCGCCAACGATTTCGATCAGTCGCGGATCGTCGGGGTCGATGCCGGCAGCCCGCCGTAGCGCGGCCACGCACGACTCCGCGGCACGGTCCCAGTCGCGGTAGAAGTCGCGCGCGGCGGGGTCCAGGAACGTCATGCGCAGCAGGTTGTCGCAGGACGTGAAGCCCGCGAACAGGGCGGCTGCGAGGCGGTTGCGGGCCAGGACGTCCAGGGCGTTGCCCAGGATGAAGGCGGGCGTCTGACTCCAGGTCTCGAGGAGCCGCCGCAGGTGCGGGCCGACCCGTTCGACACGGTGGGCGCGACGCGTGCGGCGCGTGGTCGGGGTGGCCACCCGGAACAGGTGGGCCACGGCTTCGTCGTCAAGACGCAGGGCCTTGGCCACGGCTTCGAGTACCTGCTGTGAGGGGTGACGTTCGCGGCCCTGCTCCAGGCGCATGTAGTAGTCGGTGCTCACCCCGGCGAGGGTGGCGACTTCCTCGCGGCGCAGACCGGGCACCCTACGGCGGCCTGACGTGGGAAGCCCGGCATCCTCGGGGCCCAGCTGAGCACGTCGTGCGCGGAGGAAACCCCCGAGGGCATTCTCGGCGGCTGGATGTTTGTCTGTGTCCATACCGTCGAGATTAGAGAGGCATCGGCTCTCTGTGGTGGGCTGAAGGGGGGTGCGCTTTTCCTAGGAATTCCGGCCCCTCAAAAGCGAAGCAGCTTGCGCACCCGGAATGGTGCGCGCTGGGCAGCAAGGCGGATCCCGCTCTTTACGGCAGCCCCCATACCGTTCGGCTCCTGGGCACCGCTGTTGCGTCGGCCGGCCGCCCGGGCACTCTCGGGTGACGTGCCTGCAAGCCATGGACGAACTGCCGCACTGCCGATCTCGGCACCGTCCAGGCCTGTGCGGATCTGCAGTAACCCAGCCCTGCTACCAGGCGCGGCGGCGTGCACGAAGGCTCTCCGTAGCCTAGGAGTATTTCTCCCAGGAAACTCCCGGCCTTCCTTCCTCTCCCCACACCTCGCAGACTCGAATGCGTCGGAGGGAATCCCCCGACAGCCTCAGAAACTCAGCACAAGAAACAGCAAAGGAAAGGCCCTCATCATGGCTACCTGGTTCATCACCGGAGCTTCTCGGGGTATCGGCGCCGAAATCGCCCGCGCCGCACTCGCCGACGGCCACAATGTCGTCGTCGGCGTACGCGACCCCGACCGGGTACCCGCCGACCTCAAGAACTCCGACACCGTCCTCACGGTCGCCCTGGACGTCACCGACAACGCCAGCATCTCCCCGGCCGTCGACGCGGCCGTGGACCGCTTCGGCACCATCGATGTCCTGGTCAACAACGCCGGCCGCGGCCTGCTCGGCGCCCTCGAGGAAATCACCGACGACGAAGCCCGCTCCCTCTTCGACCTCAACGTCTTCGGCCTCATCAACGTCACCCGCGCCGTACTCCCCGTCATGCGCAAGCAGGGCTCAGGCAAGCTCGTCCACATCGGCTCCCACTCCGGCTTCGAAGGCGAACCCGGCGTCAGTCTCTACTCCGCCTCCAAGTTCGCCGTCGCCGGTATCAGCGAAGCCCTCTCCGCCGAGCTGGCCCCCTTCAACATCCAGTCCATGGTCGTCGAACCGGGAGTCTTCCGGACCGACTTCCTCAACGCCAGCTCCCTGTCCGTCGCGGCCCACCGCATCCCCGACTACGACAACACCCCCGCGCACATCACCCTCGACTGGATCGACCAGGCCAACCACGCCCAGCTCGGCGACCCCGTCAAGGGTGCCGCCCTCATCACCGAAGTCACCACCAGCGACAAGCTCCCCACCCACCTCTACCTCGGGGCCGACACCCTGGACCGCCTCCGGGTCAAGTACCAGCAGGTCCAGGAGGACCTCGCCCCCTGGCGTGAGAAGTCCGCCGCGACCGGCCACCACGACACCGCCTGAACCCACACAACCGCACCACCCCAGGCAACCGACCGCCGGAACACACCCCCACCCGGGCGCCTGAGACCACCCCAGGCCGGCTGGGCCAGCCCCCTCACGGCCCAGCCGGCCCCGTCCACCGCACATCCACCCCTGCCGACTCCACGTCCGCGCAGCCCACCCATGCGAAGGAACTCGCCATGCCCGCTCTCCTCTCCGGATCCCCGCTCGCCGGCCGGGTCGCCGTCGTCTCCGGCGCCTCCAGCGGCATGGGCGCCGCCACCGCCCAGCGCCTGGCCGAACTCGGCGCCACCGTCGTCGTCCTCGCCCGCCGCCAGGACAAACTCGACGATGTCGTCAAGAGCATCGAAGCCGTCGGCGGCACCGCACTCGCCCTCGCCGTCGACGTCACCGTCCGCGCCGCCGTCCAGACCGCCGCCGACCAGGTCGCGGACCGCTTCGGCTCCGCCGACCTCGTCTTCAACAATGCCGGCGTTCAGCTCATCTCGGGCATCCAGGAACTCAAGGTCGACGACTGGCAACGCCAGATCGACCTCAACATCACCGGTCTCATGAACGTGATCGCCGCCTTCCTCCCCCACCTCACCGACTCCGCCGCCCAGGGCAAGCCCACCGACCTGATCAACACCTCCTCCATCGCCGCGACCCGCATCCTGGAGAAGTTCTCCATCTACTCCGGCACCAAGGCCTACATCAGTCACCTCACCCGCCTGCTCCGCGTCGAACTCGGCCCCAAGATGATCCGCGTCGCCACCATCGAACCCGGCATGGTCGACACCGAACTGCCCGACCATGTCACCGACCCCGACGCCTCACAGCTCATGGCCGACCTCATCCACGACATCGACTGCCTGCAGTCCACCGACATCGCCGAGACCATCGCCTTCATGGCCGCCGTCCCCCGCCACGTCAACCTCACCGAGATCACCATCATGCCCACCGCCCAAGCCATCTGAGTCGACGGTTCCCGTGGGACTGCAACACTCCAGGGCAGCCCCACGAACGACCCGCCAGTCCGCAGCCTCCGCAGGATCCGCAGGATCCGCCAGCGCGTCGACGTCCGGCACGAAGACATGAAGGGTCACGGTGGTTCAGCCGAGGGCGGTGGGAGCGGAGAAGGCGGCGGCCTCCGCCTCGTCGGTGAATGTGCGAGTGCGGCAGGCAGGTGTCCGACTCCCAGGGCCGTCTCACCCTGGGTGAACCGCGACCTGGCTGTCTCACGCCGTAGAGCGGACCGTGGAGACATGACCACGAACAACAACTCCCCCGCCTCTCACCCCGACGTCGGCATGTGGGTGACCGCAGACGGCTTCATCAGGCAGGAACTGCTGTCGAACGGACGTTACGACGAAGCCCGAGGCAGCCGCAGGAGTCGCCTACACCGGCGAATACACAGTCAACGGCAGCCACATCGACTACGTCGACGACACCGGCTTCACCGCTACCGGCGACGTCCGTGACGGTGTGCTCTGCCACGAGCACCTGGTGCTCCACCGCGAAGGTGAACAGCCCGCCCGGGCGGCATAGCCCGGCCCACCGATCGAAAGATCATCCTCGTCACTCACGCCAGCAACGGCATAGGCGAAGGGACCGCACGGCTCCTGGCCGCTCACGGTCACCACGTCGTGCTCGGCGCTCGCCGCGCAGACGGGCTCACAGTCGCCGGCGGCCGTTGGCGTGCCCGGCACGGACCCGGACCGGGTAATGGCAGGGATCGCGCCTCTTGCTCTTCCGGGCTCGTCACCGGCCCCGGGCGCGCCCTCACCGACCAAGTCGGGCGTCTCCCAGCACGGTGCTCCGGAGACAGGCGGCGAGTTTCCGGGCGCGCGGAACGTCGCGCTCCGCAGCGATCGCAAGCGCCTTACTTGATCAGGCCCTAAGTGTGTTCACTAAACTGAACGCAGAGTTCACCATCTCAAATATGTTCGGTATAGTGAACGAATGGTTCACTCAATGGGGCGTCGGGCCGGCGCACAGGGCAGCGCGTGCCTCGATGACACCTACCTGGGACAGGTAGGGACGCGAGGGATCGCGGTCGGCGAGAGTGGTGGGACGCCGTCGGCAGCCGTCGAGCACTGCCTGTTCCCTCCGCAGGACGCGGGCCGTCCCGCCGACCAGGCGTGGCCGGAGGCCGCGGAGGTCGTCCCGGTCCGGGACCGCGGGCCGGAAGTGACGGCGGCGATGTCACCCGAGGGCCGCATCCGCGTGTCCCACTCCGCAACGCGCAGGAGCCGCTGATGGCGCCCTCGCCGTCCGGCCGTCAGCCGGTGAGCAGTACAGCGGCCGCGGTCGGCGCGAAGATCCGTCTGCGCCGTCGGCAGCGCGGCATGAGCGCGTCGGAGATGGCCCGGCGCGCCGGGCTGAGCAAGGCCACGCTGTCGCAACTGGAGGCCGGCAACGGCAATCCGACGATCGACACCCTGGACGCGATCGCGATCGCTCTGCGCATCCCGATCGCGGACCTGCTCGCGCGTGACGCCGACACCGGGCCGGTCTTCCGGCCGGGCACGGACATCGAGCCCGGGGAAGTCTCCCGGGAACTGCTGCGCCGCATCAGCAGCGGCAACAGCCTGGAGATCTGGCGGCTGCGCATTCCGCCCGAGACGGAGCTGCCCGGCGTCCCGCACGCCACCGGCACGATCGAGCACCTGCTCGTCGCGACCGGGCACGTCACCGCCGGCCCCGTCGACGCCTCTCAGGATCTGGGCCCCGGCGACATGCTCGCCTTCGCCGGTGACGCCCCGCACTTCTACCGCACCGGCGCCGAGGAAGTGGACATCACCGTCGTCTTCGCCTCCCCCATCAGTACCTGAGACCACGTCAGTACCTGAGACCAAGAAGGGCCCCTCGTGAACACCGCCATCGCCATCACCCCCTCCAGCCGCGCCTTCAGCAGCGACAACATGGCCGGGGCGTCGCCGCAGATAGTCCAGGCCGTCGCCGACGCCGCCGTCGGGCAGGTCCTGCCGTACGGCAACGACCCTTTCACCGACAGCGCCCGCCGCAGGCTCGGCGAGGTCTTCGAGCGGGAGGTCGACGTCTTCCCGGTCTCCACCGGGTCCGCCGCCAACAGCCTGAGCCTGGCCGCCCTCACCCCGCCCTGGGGCAGTGTGCTCTCTCACCCCGACAGTCACATCAACCACGACGAGTGCGGCGCTCCGGAGTTCTTCACCAACGGCGCCAAGCTCGTCGGCGTACCGGGCCCCGACAGCAAGATCGACCCCGAAGCGCTGCGGGCGGCGGTGCGCCGCCGGGCCGGTGACGTGCACAGCGTGCAGCCGTCCGCGGTGAGCATCAGCCAGGCCACCGAGAGCGGCAGCGTCTACACCCTGGAGGAGATCCGCCGCCTGTCCGCGATCGCCAAGGACGCGGGGCTGCGTGTCCACATGGACGGCGCGCGCTTCGCCAACGCCTTGGACCATCTCGGCGCCAGCCCGGCGGAGATGACCTGGAAGGCCGGCGTCGACGTCCTGTCCTTCGGCGCCACCAAGAACGGCGCGATGACCGCCGACGCCATCGTCTCCTTCGACCCCGCACTCTCCGGCGAGCTCGCCTTCCGCGCCAAGCGCGCCGGCCAGCTCGCCTCCAAGATGCGCTTCCACTCGGCCCAGATCGACGCGTACCTCACCGACGGTCTGTGGCTGCACAACGCCCGGCAGGCCAACGCGATGGCCGCGCGGCTCGGCGACGGCCTCAAGGCCATCCCCGGCACCGGCCTTCTGGCCACGCCGCAGGCCAACATCCTCTTCTGCCGCCTGCCCCAGCAGGTCACCGAGGGACTCCTCGCCGAGGGCTACGCCTTCTACCACGACCGCTGGGAACCGGGGGTCGTCCGTTTCGTCACCGCCTTCTCCCACAGCGCCGACGACATCGACCAGCTCGTCGACGCGGTCCGCCGCCACACTCGCTGACGGACGGCAGACACCGGTGCCGACGGCGGTCTCGATCAAGGGAACCAGGTCGCGGCGTCCGGCCGTTCGGGCCGCGATGTCGGCGAGACAGACCAGGTCATCTGCTTGGGGAACCATATGTGTGCAACCGTGCCGGCTGCCATGAAGAGGGCGTCGGCGGACCACGGGGTGCCGGGTGCGTTGATCCGCACGCCAGCGCGGTTGCCCTGGACGAGCCATGCGGAGGCGTTCGCGCGGGGCTCGTCCTTGTCCTGTGGTGCGACCGCGTCCTCATGACGGAGCCGTCGTCCTCAGGGGTGACCGCCTCGCTCACACGGCAATTGGCAGGCTCAACCAGGTTCCCTCGGTCAGGCGCCAGTCACCCATGGCGCTGCGCCATAGCCGGTGGACCTCGATCCAGCGTTCCTCGACTCCGGCGAACGCCCGTCTCTTCCGCTCCGCGGCGCTGCGGACCCGTCGGGCCGCCAAGTGCGTTGCGTGCTCGGCGTCCACAGCCCGCGGAACCACGTAGTAGTGCCGCGTCAGCGTGCCGGTGGCGGTCCGGATACGGAAGCCCACCAGCCACTGCTCGTCGCTGTGCATCGCGAGCACAGGGCGGTCCGAGCCGGACCGGTTCGGGAGGTTCATTGGAATCCCACAGTGGACGGGATCGCAACGTGTGGTCGGGGTTGTCATGGGGATGCCCTCTCTCAGAGCCGGTTGGTCCGCTCGGTTGGTTCGTCGGGCCGACAGAGCGCCTCTCGAAGAGGGCGCTCGCCGCCTACGACTTCGAGTCTCTCCGGACGCCCGACAGGCAGGAAGGCAGAGGTTTTCCTGGGAGAAGCTGTCCCAGGCAGCGGATGTCCCCCTCTGCGCACCCGCTGTCGCCACCAGGCAGGCCGACCAGGTGGGTAACTGCGGCCCTCGACCCGCGCCTGCATCTCCGGATGACATGGGCGGGAGCCCCGACCGGCCGGGGGCCGACCGGGGCGGTTCGCGGTCTCGAGGCTGCCCCTCAGTGATCGCCTGATGAGCGGGGCCTATTCGGTGCGCTGGTGGCGGAATGCCGGCAGGGTCACGAGGACGCCCAGCCGGGGCGGCCGAGGCTGCGCGCACACCAGCCTCGGCCGCGCCCGCTACAGCGGGCCAGGTCGCGTCACCACTTCCCCGGGCGTCGCACGTCCGGGACCGGACGGGTCATTGCGCCGGTCGGAGGCCGCGGCCCGGTTTCATGACGTAGCCCGCGTGATGCAGTTCGTCGCGCTTGAACTCTCCGTAGGCCCAGAAGCCAAGGTCGTCCAGGTAGTCGATGCGGTCGCCGTCGATCCAGTAACTGCCCTGGTAGGCGTGCGGGCGACCGCCCCGCGTCTCGTCGTAGCGGCCGTCGGCGGTGAGTTCCTGGTGAAGGAAGTCCTTCTGGTCGCTCCAGACGCCGACCCGTGGGCTGCCCGTCAGGTCCGCTGCGGCCGGGATGCCCGTCTCGGGCGCGGTCGCCCGCCCGGGGACGTCGGTACCGGCCCACAGGACGGGTCGGCCGGCCGCGACCAGCGAGCGCACCTGCTCCGGCCGGGACACGAGCGTGGCCAGGGCGCTCGGCACGTCGGCGGCAAGCTCGTCGGGCAGCACCAGGAAGTCGGTCGTGTTGCCCGGGGTCAGCGTCGCGACGTACTCCGAGCGCCGGCCGCGGCCGCCGACCAGCGCGACGGTGTCGACGACGGCGGGGACGACGGTCATGCCCGTACAGTCGACGACGATGGCGTTGTCGTCACCCGCGGCGGTGATGATGCCCGGGCCCACGCCGACGATCAGTGAACCTACGAACAGGATGTCGGCGGCGGTCATGGTCCCGATCAGCGGATCCATCGTCAGGATCCGGGCGTTGGTGAACAGCACGGGACGTCCGGCGTCGTTCGAGAGGATCTCGCCGAGCGCCTCGGGGTTCCAGTCCTCATTGCCTGTGCAGGTGGTGCTCATCGCGTACTCCTCAAGAAAATTCGGCTCACCGGCCCGCGCTGCACGACGGAATGGAGCCGGCCACTCACTGAGGCCGAAAGCGTGCTCAGGCGGCCGGGGTGTTCAGTATGTGTTCGCGTGAAGCGTGTACTTCGCTGCGCAGCGCGGACAGGTCGACGTCGAGGACTCGTCCGTTCCACTTGCGGGGCTCGCCGTTGATCAGGACGGCGCTGATGTTGCGGGCGTCGGAACCCAGTACGACGGTGCCGATCGGGTCGTTCAACGGCATGTTGTTGACGTCCTCGGCCTGGATGACCAGCAGGTCGGCCATCTTGCCCGGGGTGAGCGAGCCGGTGACGGCGGCGAGGCCATTGGTGCGGGCGCCCTGGAGGGTGGCGAAGTCCAGCACGTCATGCGTGGTGATGCGGGAGGGCTGTCGGTCGGTGCCGTAGGCGGCGTTGACCGCGCGCATCCGCTGGATGGCGTGCAGGGCCCGCATCTGTGTGAACATGTCGCTGGCCAGGGCGACTTCGACGTCGATGCTCAGGCCGGGACGGATTCCGACGGTGAGGGCCTCGTCGACGGCGGGAATGGCGGTCTCCAGGCCGATCTGCGCGTCGGAGGTGGGGGCGAGGGCCACGGTGGTGCCGGAGTGTCCCATCGCCTTCCACGCCTCGGAGGTCAGTCCGGTGGAGTGGATGAGGGTGACGTCGGGGCTGAGGATCCCGTCCTCTGCCCAGCGCAGCACAGCCTCGGATCCGGACGTGCCGAAGACGGCGTCCACGCTCACGGAGACCCCCAGGTCCTGTGCGACGCGGGCGAGTTCGGGGCCGTAGGCGAGCGCCGGTCCGGCGATCTCGTCGGTGGCCAGCGCCGCCAAGCGCAGCGTCAGCAACTGGTCGTCGCTGTTGAAGTACTGCTCCTTCATACGGGTCAGATCGCCTGGCCACTGCCGGTCCCAGCCACCGAAGTGGGGGCCCATGGAGGCGTGGACGCCGCGGATGCCGGTGTCGAGCAGGGCCTCGACGGCGGCGTCGGAGTGTTCGCAAGTGCGGGCGTTGTGGGAGAAATCGAGCATGGTCGTGATGCCGCTGTCGATCGCGGTCAGGGCGGCCAGCCGGGTGCCGACGTACATGTCCTCGGGCCGGTAGACGGTGGCGTAGCCGGCCAGGGTGGTCATGACGTAGCCGCCGAGGTCGTCGACGTCCGGCATGATCCGGCGCAGCTGGGCCTCCCAGGCGTGCCGGTGGGTGTCGACGAAGCCGGGGGTCAGGATCGTGCCGGCAGCATCGACGACGACCGCGTCGTGCGCGCTCAAACCATGGCCGACCGCGGCGATCGTGTCACCCTCGACGAGCAGGTCGGTGCTCTCCAGGACACCGAGGCCGGCGTCCATGGTGACGACGGTCGCGCCGGTGAACAGGATGCGCCGCGATCCGGCGGGCCGACGCCGAAGCTGGTCGAGCACGGCCTCGCTGGTGCTGCCGTTGACGTTCATGGAGTGTCCTTCTCCGGTCGAGAGTGCGGTGGGACTGTCCCCCAACCGCTTGCTGACACCAGCGTCGACCGGTGTCGCCGGGGCAACCAGGCCGCGGTTTCCCCAGGTGTGCCACACCCACGGTCAGCGTCGCTCGGGAGGGGCGGTGACCGTGGGCGGGAGCGTTCGGACGGGCTGCGGTCGTGAACACCAGGTCCACGGCGCCCAGCCCACTTCCGATGCGGTCGGCGGCCGCTCGTATGGCGGCCCGGTCGGTCACATCGACGTCAAGCGCCAGAGCCGTGCCGCCCTCGTCCTTGCATCAGGAGGACGGGCCTGGGCCGACTCCTTGGGCGGAGGACGGAAGCAACGACATCCTCATGCTCAGGCGTTGCTCCTCGGTATCCAGATGGCGTTGCACCCTGCGCAGCACGTTGTCGTCAATGCACGCTCGGCTGCGCAGATCGTTCAGTGCGGCGCGCTCGGTTTCGAGGAGTTCGGTCTCGAGAGCGTAGGTGGCGCTGATATGCCGCTCGCGGCGAGTCGCTTGATCGTGGGTTTCGCCGGACGCCGGGGTGGCCTGTTTGCACAGGTCCTTGGCGATGTGGGCGACAGCCCCCTCGGGTACGGGGAACCGGGTGGCCAGTGCCGGCAGTTCGGCCAGGGCGGTGCGGGCCAGTTGCCGTACGGCCAGTTCCTCCTCCGCCGCCTCGTCGACGTCCTCGGCGAATCGCGCACTGCGCACGACGGCGGGGAGGGCCGGGCCGAGGACGGTCAGGGTGACGGTGATGACGACCACGGTGATGAAGACGATCGCGTCGCGCTGTGCCAGGGGTTGCCCGTCGGCCGTTGTCGCGCGGATCGTCAGTGCTGCGGCGAGGGAGATCGCTCCGCGCATACCGGCCCATGCCAGGGGCAGTCGTTGGCGGGCGCCGATACGCCGACGGCGTTGCTGTGCGCGGCGGTCCACAAGTCGGATCAGGTAGGGGATCGTGTAGAACCACGCGGCCCGGGCGGCGATGACAGTCGCGCTCACCGCGCCGGCGATCAGGGTTGCCTGAAGCAGGGAGATGGAGGCCAGCCCGCGGACGGCGGCGGGCGTCTGGATGCCGACCAGGACGAACAGCGCACCGTTGGGGAGGAATGCAGTGACTTCCCAGAAGGCGGTGGCCTCCAAGCGCGCGTCGGAACGGATGAGTCTGGGACCTGTCCGGCTGGTGACCAGTGCGCAGGTGACCACGGCCAGAACGCCCGAGACATGCAGGATCTCGGCGGGCAGAAAGGCGAGGAACGGGGTGGCGACGCTCAGGCCGCTGTGTAGGCTGCGGTCTTTCAAGTGTCGGCGCACGGGAATCAGGACCAGCGCGATCGCCGCACCGATGATCGCGCAACCGGCACAGGACTCCACGAAGCGCAGTGTGGTGCCGGCCCAGGAGAACGGCTCGCCAGTGGTGAGGAGTTCGAGGCTCACGGCGAGAATCACCAGGGCCGTGCCGTCGTTGAGGAGACTCTCGGTGCGCAGCAGCGTCAGGATGCGTCGCGGCATGGCCTTCGCCACCGCGGCCACGGCCGCGACGTCGGTGGGTGCCAGCACCGCTCCGAGGACGAAGGCGAGCGGCCACGCGTAGCCGCGTGCATGCGCGACCGCGGCAACGGCAAGCGCGGTCACCACGACGAGGCCGGTCGACTGCAGGGCGATCGACCGGAAGTTCGTCTTGATCTCGCGTAGCGACGTGGTCAGCGTCTCCCAGTACAGAAGCGCCGGCAGGAAGACCAGAAGCACCACATCAGGCGGCAGGTCGACACGGCCGAAACGCGGGGTGAGGCCGATGAGAACACCTCCACCCAACAGCATCAACGGCTCGCTCAGTTGGAGGCGACGGGCCAGCCAGGTCATCAGCAGCACCATGGCAAGGACCGCGGCGATGAGTTCGAGGCCTGTCATGAGTCGTACCTCATCCCGGTGGGATGCTCCGGGCGTCGAGTAGCCGGCGGGGCGTAAGCGGGGCCGGTAGCAGGGGGCATCACAGCAGGTACTGCCACTTGGTCATGTGCGCTTTGAGGTCGATGACGTCGCCGTCCACTGTGAAGGTGCCGTCACCGCGGTGGTGGAACATCCGCGGGTGCGGCTGGGACGGATCGGTCCATGCCCGGACCGGTTCGAGGACGAACAGGTTGTACGCGTCGACCAGGGACGTGTCGGCGACCCTGCACTCGATGTTCGCGAAGCACTCGGCGATCAACGGTGCCTCAACCTGTTGGGCGGCCATCGGGGTCAGGTCGAACTCGGCGAACTTGTCGACGCCCTGGCCTGAGCAGTTGCCGATGTCAACCGTCGTCTCGGCGAGTTCACCACCGGGGATGGAGATGACGCATTCACCGGTCTCGCGCAGCGCGGTGTAGCTGTGGTCCCACGGCCCGATGGTGCAGCCGATCAACGGCGGGGCATGGCGGATCATCATGTTGAACCCGTTGGTCATCACGTTCGGGACACCGCGGTGCTGTGTGGTCACCAGAATCACCGGGCCAGGTTCGATCAGTCGGTGAACCTGGTCCAAGGGATGTTCCTGCAAGTCACGTACGGTGATCATCGTTGGTCTCCTGAGACGTACGGTGAGCCGCGGAGTAGGTCACCCATGCGGGGTGCGGCGTCCTCGGCCCTTTCTGTACGTCCAGTCTGGCCAGCGATCGGTGAAGCCGTAATGGCCGGAGTTTTCCTGGGTGTGCGAGGGCCAGGCTGCGGGCACCGGCGTCGCGGTCAGGCCCCTTCCCGATGTGCCTGCCGGCGGACAGCCGGTCGTCGAGGCATCACGGCTGTCTGCCGGCGGACAGCCGGTGCGTCACGACATCACGGCTGGTGAGTCGGTTCGGGGGTCCACTCGGCTACGTGCTGTTCCCGCTCGGCCCGGCGGTTGTCGATCCGCGAGCGGAGTTCGGCGAACGCGGCGGCAGTGGGGCTGGCGGGTTCAGCCTGGTAGACGACCAGCTGCTGGTGAGGGGCGTCATTGACCGTGAATGCGGAGAACTGGATCTGCAGGTCGCCGACCTGCGCGTGCTTGAGGTTCTTCGTCTGCCGGGTCTTGCCCTTCACATCATGTCGCGCCCACAGCTCGGCGAATTCCGGGCTCTGCGCGGAAAGCGTTGCCACGACCGCGGTGATCCGTGGAGACTGCGGATCGTATCCGTAGGCGGCACGGAGTTCGGCGTCGCACGACTGGGCGGCCCGCTCCCAGTCCTGGTAGAAGTCGCGGCCCGTCGGGTCGACGAAGACCATGCGAGCCAGGTTGTCGAACCGTTGGAAGCCACTGTGCAGTGCGGCCGCAACTGCGTTGTGTGCCAGGAGGTCGAGCGCCGGGCCCAGGACGAAGGCAGGAGTGTCGGCCCAGCTGTCGAGCAGTTGCAGCAACTGCGGGTTGACCCGGTCGTGGCCTGCGGGAAGAGCGCGGTGTTCCTGAGGTGCCCGGGTGAGTCTGCGCAGATGGTCCACGGCTTCCTGATCGAGGTGGAGGGCATCCGCGACGGCGTCGACGACCTGGGACGACGGGCTGGACTCGCGCCCCTGCTCCAGCCGCATGTAGTAGTCGGAGCTCACACCTGCAAGCATGGCAACTTCCTCGCGGCGCAACCCTGGCACCCGCCGACGACCGTGCTCGGGCAGACCCACGTCCTGCGGCTTGAGGGCTTCGCGCCGTGCTCTGAGGAACTCTCCCAAGGGGGTGCTGTCACTCATATCCCTAGGCTAGCCGTCCCGTTTCCGAAGCGGCGGGCACTGAGCTGATCGCGATGCGCCCGGGTGGGCGGCCGCTTTCGCCAGGAAGGGCGTGCCTGAGACGCGACGCCCGGACCGGGTGCCTCGGTGCGCCCCGGATCGCACCCGCGAAGACGCACCGCCGGTCAGCGGGAGGCACGCGAAGGGCCGGACAGCCAGAGGCGTGCGGGCGCCGCCGACGGCCGGGCGGGCCGACGCGGGAACGGGATCTCCGTGCGCTCGGCGTGGGCTCGGCCCGGCGGCAGGACCGGCGAGGTCAGGCTGCGGTGTCCGGCTCGTTGGGCGCGACGGTACGGGCCCGTTCCGCGAGGGGTTCGGTCGCCCATGCCGCCAGCAGCCGCAGGGCGGTCTCGGAGGCGGAGCCGGGCTCGGTGCTGTAGATGAACAGGGTCTGATCGCCGTCGCCGGGCAGGGCCAGCGCCTGGTAGGTGACGGTGAGGTCCCCGACCACAGGATGGTGGTAGCCCTTGGTCCCCTCGGTGCGCTCGTGGACCCTGCGCTCAGCCCAGTGCGCACGGAAACGCTCGCTGCGCACGGCGAGTTCGCCGACCAGCTCGGCCAGCTGCCGGTCCTCGGGATGGCGCCCGGCGTCCATGCGCAGCATCGCGGCGGTGTCCGCGGCCACCGTCTCCCAGTCCGCGTACAGCTCGACGGCGGCAGGGTCGAGGAAGAGGAACCGGGTCTGGTTGCGCTCATTCGCGGGCATGGCGTCGAAGTCGGCGATCAGCGCACGAGAGAGCAGGTTGGCGGCGACCACGTCGGTGCGGCGCCCCAGGACGAAGGCGGGGCAGTAGGCGGCATCCAGAGTGGCCAGCAGTCGTCGGACGGCTGGGGTGACGTGCTCGGCCGGGGAGGGTGTGGACTGCCGGGGCTGAAGGGGGCGCCGGTTCGCGAGATCGAACAAGTGCGCGTGTTCGGTATCGTCCAGGCGCAATGCGACGGCGAGGGACTCAAGGATCTCCGGCGAGGCGGTCCGGCTGCGCCCTTGTTCCAGTCGCGTGTAGTAGTCGACGCTGACGCCTGCCAGCTGGGCGAGTTCCTCACGGCGCAGGCCCGGGACACGACGCCTGGCTGTCTTGGGCATCCCGGCGTCCGCGGGGTCGAGGCGGCCTCGGCACGAACGGAGAAACTCTCCCAGCTCCACGATGTGGTTCATACCGCCATTCTCCGCGCCGTCCTGGGGCCCGGGAAGGCGCGAGGATAGCCGCGATACACCCAGGAAACCGAGGACCAGCCTCGCTGCTGGGTGCCAAGCCTTCCGGCCTCCTTCACCCACGGCATCATCCCGCCCCACCTGCGTGGGACCCGGTGCAGGCTCGTTACAGCTCGAGAGCACGTGGCCGCGATGGGTGAACGAGAAGACGATCCGCGCCGGAACCAGATACGGGGGAGGAACAGCGGTCGGCCGCCCCTCCCCCGTCTCAGTCACCAGCAGAGGCGTGGTCCGACCGCCCGTCGTCGCGTCAGGTGTGTCCTGCCCCGTACTCGGTTTCAGCGATCCCTGCCCTTGGCGACGGGGGTGGGGCCCCGGAGAGACCCCCGTGGTCCCGACCTGTCCTGGTGCCGGTCACGACGTGAGGTAGCAGTTCTTCCGTACGCCCGGCAGCGGATCGGTGCCGAATGCCGTCGTCGTGCAACCGGTACCGCTGGTGAACGACTTGTACACGAAACTGCCCCGAGCGCCGTACGCGACCGTCTGCTGTCCGCTGAAGGCGCAGGTACCGGCTTCGCCCGCGCAGGCCCCGGCATAGCCGGCCGGGCCACCGGTGGCGGCGTAGCAACCCTTCGACTCGCCGGGGATCGGGTCGCCGAACGTCGCGTCGGTGCACGGGGTGTCGCCAGTGGCCGTGATGGTCGTGAAGGAGCCGAAGGCGCCGTATGTCACCGGCTGACCCGCGGCGGCCGGGCAGGTGCCGTTCTGGTCGGCACACTTGGTCCAGCCACCGGGCGGCCCTCCGGCAGGCGGCAGGTAGCAGGACTTGGCGATCCCGTCGACGGGATCACCGAAGTGAGCGTTGGTACAGGCGACGGAGCCGTTGGTGACCTGGTGCGTGAAATTGCCGTTGGCGCCGTAGGCGACGTCGCGGTTGTAGCCGGGTACGGCACAGGTACCGTTCTCAGCTGCGCAGACGGTGTATCCGGGAGGACCGCCCACGTCGGCGACGTAGCAGGACTTGAACAGATTCGGCGTGGGGTCGCCTCCGAAGGCGCTGCTGGTGCAGGCCGTGCTGCCCGTCACTGTCCTGTAGGTGTAGGCCCCCGCTCCGTAGGCCACTGCGCGGGTGCCGCTGAAGGAGCAGGTGCCGCCCTCGCCCGCGCACCGGGTGAACCCCGCCCGCAGGGCACCGGTACCGGGATCGGCGGGTGCGGACGGATTACCCAGTCCGGTGGCGGTCACGGTGTAGCTGCCCGGGGCGACGCCGGTGAGGTAGACGTACGTGTCGTCCTGGCTCGCACCGCTGATTCCCGAGGTGGGAGTGAAGGTTCCGTTGTTCCAGACGACGTTGCCGTTCACGGACACCGAGATGTTGCCGCCGCCGAACTTCGGGACTCCGACGCGGCCGGTGGTACCGGCCGGGCTGTCCAGACGCGCCGTGTACGTGCCGGCGGCGGGGGTGCGCGACCAGGAGGCGTTGACGGCGCCCTGCGGCATGGTGATGCGGCCCTCGGCGCTGGTCAGGTCGCCGGGGTGCGGGACGAAGCGGTACGTGCCGCTCGCCGACTCCGGTGCGGTGCCGAGCACGTCGAAGGTGAGCGTGGAGGTGGGCGCGGTGGACCAGCCATGAGCCAGGCTCATGAACGAACCGCCGTAGGCGAGTCCGCCGTCGGCCTTGATGCCCTCCCAGAAGGTGCTCCTGGTGCCGATGGCGCTGTTGAGCATGTGGCCCCAGGTGCGACGGATCTGCGCCAGGGCGGTGTAGTCGTCGTTGGCGGTGAAGTGGGCGTTCAGCTCCATCCCCCCTGCGAAGGGCGAGACGTTGCCGCCCCACTCGGGTGTGGTGGGGCCGTAGACGCCCCATCGGGTCGTGAGTCGGCTGACGATGGTCCGCGACTTGGCGGAGGAGTCGGTGAGCCCGTACCAGACCGCGAGGGAGTTGCCGTCCTGCGGGTACAGGCCACTGGTCGGGTTGTCCCTGTACATGCCCTTCGATGCGTCCCACAGGCGGGAGTTGGCCGCGGCCTTGACCGCGGCGGCCCTGTCGGCCCAGCTCGCGGCGAGCGCGCTGTCTCCCTTGACCGAGGCCAGGATGGAGCCGTTCTTGAGCGCGGCGTACAACAGCGCGTTGGCGGAGATGTTCTCGCCGCCCTGGCCGACTCGGGCCCAGTCCTGGGTGCGGGTGACATCGAGAAGGTTGTTGCCGTCGATCTTCCCGATGATGAAGGCCATGCCTCGCTGGTAGTCGGCCCATGCGGAGTCCAGCCATGCCCGGTCGCCCGAGTACGTGTAGTACGTCGCCGTGCCCAGGAGGGTCCAGATGTGGTACGTGTCCGAGCCGGTGAGGTTGAACGGTGGTCCCGACCAGGGGATCTCCCCCTCGGCGGACTGCGCGTCGTACATCGTGGTGAGCGCGTTGCGCGTCGAGCTGAGATCGCTCGAGTAGGCGTACTGCGTGGGTACGGCGATGCCCAGGTCGCCGGGCCACACCGTGCGGTCGCGCTTGGCCCCGTCGACCAGGACGGAGTCACCCACGCCGACGGTGGCACCGTTGTCCCACTCCGTGGCCGGTGGAGGCCAGGCGCGGCCCTGGTCGGAGGCGATCGTGTTGAGCTGCACGGTGTACGCGCCCGCGTACCAGATGCGGTTGAGCAGGTCGTCGTTGGAGTGGAAGTAGTTGGCGTAGTCCGCCGGGTCGGCCTTCCCCGGAGCCGCGGTGAAGCCGAGGCTGACACCCTTGAGGTCCACCCACCCCGCGGTGTCGAGGAAGACGGTGAGATAGCGGAAGCCGCCCCGCAGTCGTGCGGTGGGCATCGTGTACGTGCCGTTGGGGGCGGCCGTGGCGTAGAGCGCCCCGTCGTCGCCGTCGCGGCCGCTGCTGCGGTCGCTGCTGGTGCCGACGTACAGAGACGACTCGCTGAAAGCCAGGCCGATCCGTTGACCGCTGTCGCTGGCGACCCCGAATGACAACGTTGCCAGACCGCCGACCTCCTTGCCGAAGTCGAGCGTGACGGCCGAGCGCGAGCCGGAGATCCTCGTCGGCTGTCCACTGAGGACGTTCTGCGGGTTCGCGACGTTGCGGGATGTGGAGTACACGGCGGTCGGCTTGAGGGTACGGGAGGTCGGCGAGTAGTTCAGCGGGTCAAGGAGCGCCTCGCGAGCGCCCGTTGTGAGCGTCGAGGCCGCCGCGGACGCGGAGGGCGCTGCACCGGTTGACGGCACGGCACCTACGGTCAGTGCGACGGCTGCGGCCATGGCGAGGCCGGGCAGGTGGTGCCGAGCCGGCCATCTGCTCGGTGGGGGACGACGGCGCATGGAATCCTCCCGAGGCGGGTGCGGGACACGGAGAACGGACTTCTGGCGTCTGAAACGATTCAAAACGACGGCCTACGAGACCCAGTGGCCGATCGGACAATTGGGCGCACGAGAAGCCTCGCTGAAGTCCCACCGATGATGGGCGCGCGGAATCGGGGTGTCAACCGTCGCGACCATCATGAACTGCCGTGCTTTTGAGGCCTGTTGAGGATTCTTCCGGACCACGGCAGAGCCTCTGTCAGGCAGTATTCGATCCCGCAGGGGGCCTGAATCGTCAGTGATGACGATTCAGGCCGGAGAAGCA
This sequence comes from Streptomyces sp. NPDC059582, assembly GCF_042735715.1. Classification (NCBI taxonomy): domain Bacteria; kingdom Bacillati; phylum Actinomycetota; class Actinomycetes; order Kitasatosporales; family Streptomycetaceae; genus Streptomyces; species Streptomyces sp. NPDC059582. The sequence continues at coordinate 180,045 of NZ_JBHWCC010000009.1, read as the reverse complement.
GCCGGTAGCCCGCGCCTTCGGCGTCACCGTCTGCTCACTGCTCACTGTCGGCCGATTCCAATGGGCCGATACCGATCGGCCGGCACCGGTCGCCCGATACCGGCCGCCCCATACCGATGGTCTCCGGTCCCCCTTGCCAGCAGACCGAGTCGCTCGCCCACCGCTCCTGTCGCCCGGTCGCACCGGCGGTGCGGAGTGTCAGCGGACGAGGTCCTCGGACACCGCCCACAGCCGGGCGGCGTTCTCCCGGTCCAGGGCGTAGGACGCGACGCCCGCGACGGCGCCGGCTCGCTGGGTGACCGGCTCGGCCTGCCCGCAGTCCTCGAAATAGCGACCGGTGATGCCCTCCACCGTCGGCGACGCGGCCACCAGCACCGAGGTCGCGGCACCTTGCTCGACGTTCTTCGCGGCTGGCAGTGCGAGTCCGGTCGTCTCGATGAAGTCGGCCAGCTGCCGCGGGTCCATGTACCGGGCCAGGGATGTGTCGCCGATGTTGCCGGGCATCAGGGCGTTGGCGGTGATGCCGTCGTCGGCCCATCGCTCGGCGGCACCGACGGCGAACAGGACGTTCGCGGTCTTCGACTGACCGTAGGAGGTCCATGGGTCGTAGGGGCGGAAGCGGTAGTCAAGGTCGTCGAACACGACCGGTGAGAAGAGGTGCCCGAGGGAACTCACCGAGACGATCCGTGCGCCGTCCGCCGCCGCGAGAGCCGGGCGGAGGCCGACGGCGAGGGCGAAGTGGCCCAGGTGGTTGACGGAGAACTGTGTCTCCTGGCCATCGGGTGTGCGGGTGAGTTCCGGCAGGGCCATGACTCCGGCGTTGTTGACCAGGATGTGCAACGGCCCATGCCAGGCCGCCACGAACGCCGCGACCGTCGACCGGTCGGCGAGGTCAAGGTGCTCGACCGTCAACTTGCCTGACTCGGAGGGAAGTTCCTTCTCGAGACGGGTCGCCACCCGGGCGCCCGCGTCGGTGTCGCGCACAGCCAGGGTGACGTCGGCGCCCGCCGCGGCGAGCGCCCGGGCCGTCTCGACCCCGATGCCGGAACTGGCCCCGGTCACCACGGCCCGGCGACCGTGCAGGTCGACGCCGTCGGTCACTTCGGCGGCGGTGGTGGTCGCGCCGAACTTGTCAGGCGTGTGAGATACGGACATGAGCTGAGTCTCCTGACTTGAGAACACCGAGGGCCCGTAACATGTGCGGCTCGCTCGCCGCCTGCGTTCGGCGCCCCGGCATCGGGGGGTGGTCGTGCGGGTGCGGCCTGGCCGCACCGAGTGTGCGGGGGCGGGTGGCTGATCCGTCGATGGGGACTCGCGCGGCACCGGCCGGTTCTCAGCCGTCGAGCGTCCCCATCAGTTCCGGCGCATAGCGGTCGCCGGTGACAACGCCACGCGGGGCTGCCGCCTCGATCGCGGCGAGGTCGTCGCCGGTCAGAGTCATGCCCGTCGCGGCGACGTTCTCCTCGAGGTAGCGGCGGCGCTTGGTGCCGGGGATGGCGACCGCGCCCTGGTGCTGGACCCAGGCGAGCGCCAGCTGGGAGGGGGTGACGTTCTTGTCGGACGCGATACGGCGCACCTCTCGGACGACATCGAGGTTGCGTTCGAAGTTCTCGCCCTGGAATCGCGGGTCGGTCCGGCGCCAGTCGTCCTCGGCGAAGTCGTCGGGGCTGGTGATCGCGCCGGAGAGGAAGCCGCGCCCCAGCGGGGAGTAGGCGACCAGGCCGATGCCCAGTTCCTGCAGCGTATCGAGTACACCGTTGTGCTCGATCTCTCGCTCGAAGAGCGAGTACTCGGTCTGGACGGCGGTGAGCGGGTGGACGGCGTGGGCCCGCCGGATGGTCCGCGCGGAGGCCTCAGACACGCCGATGTGGCGGACCTTGCCCTCGCCCACCAGGTCAGCCAGGGCGCCGACCGTTTCCTCGATCGGCACCTCGGGGTCGATGCGGTGCAGGTAGTACAGGTCGATGTGGTCGGTATCCAGATGCCGCAGCGAGCGTTCGAGCGCCCGGCGTACGTACTCGGGCCGGCCGTTGAGGCCTACGGCGCGACCGTCGTCGGTGATCTCCACTCCGGTCTTGGTGGCGAGGACGGCGGCATCACGGCGCCCGGCGAGGGCCTTGCCGAGCAGCTGCTCGTTGATGAAGGGACCGTAGCTCTCGGCGGTGTCCAGCAGGGTGACGCCGAGCTCCAGTGCGCGGTCGATGGTCGCCAGCGACTCGGTCTCGTCGGTGCCACCGTAGAAGGCGCTCATACCCATGCAGCCGAGGCCTTGGGTGCCGACGTTCAGGCCCTGGCCGCCCAGTGCGCGGTGTTCCATGAGGTTCCTTCACTCCTAACTAACTGGATAGATACAAGACCGTAGACCGACCGGCCGCGAGTGTCAATAACTAGATAGTTACTTGCTAGGGTGGCGGACATGTCACGGGACTCCAGCGCCACCAAGGCACGGCTGCTCGACGCCGCTTTCAGCGAATTCGCCGCCTACGGCATCGCCGGCGCCCGCGTGGACCGGATCGCCGAGACCGCGGGGGCGAACAAGCGGCTGATCTACGTCTACTTCGGCAACAAAGAGCAGCTGTTCGACGAGGTGCTGCACCGCGCGATGACCGCAGGTGCCGAGTCCGTTCCGTTCGACGTCGAGGATCTGCCCGGTTACGCCGGGGCGATCTTCGACCACCTTGTCGCCCGGCCGGAACTGATGCGCCTACGGCTTTGGAAATTGCTGGAGCGCCCCTCCGTCACCGCCACCGCCACCGAGCCCGAGCCGGACGCCTTCCGCATCAAGGCCGCTGCGGTGGCCGACGCGCAGGAGCGTGGTGATCTCGCGCGGGACATGGCGCCCGCTGATCTGCTGACCATGGTTCTCGCCGCGGCCCAGGCCTGGTTCTGGGCCGCCGAGGGCGCCGACGCCGGGGAGGTCGGGCAGTCCTGGTCACCCGAGCGGCTGGCCGCGCACCGCTCGGCGGTCGTCGAGACCGCCCGGCGGATCACCGAGCCGAAGGCTGCCGCCGGATAAGGCCCGATGCGAACGTGGTGCAGGAGGGTACGGATGAGCCGGCTGGAAGGCCGCGCGTCGAGCGCCGGGCGGTGGCGATGTTCCTCACTCAGCGTGTGCCGGATTCCCCGTACCTCGCAGGGCGTCGCGGAGTGCCGCGCGCGAGGTACTGCTGGGGTGACAGGCGGGTGTCCGGCGCGGCGCCGGTTTGGACGGCCGCCAGACCTGACGCCCGCAGTTCGCTCAGCGCGCGTTCGGCCCAGGGCGTTGCCCCCAGCCGCGTGAAGGTCGCCAGGGCGGCGGTGAGCTGTTCACGTGCCGCCTGCGTGGCTTTGGCGCGCCGCAGGCGTTCACCGTAGAAGAGCCGGATGCGGGCCAGGTCGAAGGGCCAGATGTCGGCGTCGGGCAGCGCAAGCGCCTGGTCGAACTGTGCTGTGAGCCGGTCGTCGGCGGCGGCCATCGCCGCCGCGCCATGCGTCACCAGGGCCAACCTGCTTGATATCAAAGGAACTTGAGTGCGGAGCAGCGCCATGACATGCGCCTCGGCCTCGGCGTGCCGATCGCTGAGAACGGCCGCTTCCACGAGGTCCGGGATCAGCCACAGAGCAGGTGCGTGAAAACGAGGGAGAACACCGGCGGGGCTGACCGAGGTCGCGTGCAGGAATGCCGCCTCGTAGTCTCCGCGGCCGAGGGCCGCCCTCGCCCTGATCTCCGCGACCAGGGTGAGCAGAAACTCGATACGCCTGGGCGCGGCGAAACGCGTGATCTCGTCGGCGAGTTCCTCAGTCCGGTCGGTGTCTCCCTGTGTCGCTGCGAGCAGCGCCCGCCGGTGGAGGAACGTCTGAGTGAGGAGGCGGTAGCCGTGCCGGCGGCTGAGCCGCAGGCCTTCCTCGCTGAGGTGGGCAAGCTCATCCCATTCCCCGGATTCATAGCAGTGCCGGCTCAGCAGATTCATCGCGTGGATCGTCAGCGTGACGTGTTCGCCTTCGCGCCCCTCCGCCAGCAGTCTCTCCAATGCCGGACGGCAGGTCTTCAAGCGGCCGACGTACTTGCCTGCCATGCCGATCCGGATCACCTCGATGGGGTGCGCCGCATCGAGTCCGCCGATCGCGTCGTCCAGTCGGCGCAGGGCGGGGAGCGAGGTATGGACCGGATCGCCGAAGCAGCTGATCAGCAGCGACAACGACTCCGGTACGCGGCCGGGAAGGCGTGAGATGGCTCGTTCGAGGGGTTCCCGGAGTTCCGCGCGGGCGCCGCCGAAGAAGCTGATCCACGCCAGCGTGTACAGGCCCTCCTCCAGAACGTCGTGGGGGGTGTCCGCCCGGCTCAGTCCGGCGTCGATGGCCTTCATCAGCAGCCCGTAGGCGGAGTCGACGTCCCCGATGCCGCTGAGCAGACGGTGGTGAGCGACCGCGAGTGTCGTCGTCAACGAGGCCGCGTCGGCGTCATGGGGCGTCCGGTGCTCTTCCAGGAGGCGCGGCACGCCGAGCAGGTTTCCGGTCGCGTCCGTGCCCAGGTAGGCGGCTGCGGCGGCCCTGCGGCTCCGGTCGCGGCTGCCAGGGCTGAGAGCGGCCGCTCTGGTGAGCGCGGCGACCGCGCCGGAGACGTCGCCGCGTCCGCGCGCCCGGGCGGGCCAACTGTTCCAGAAGCCCGGCGACGTAGTTCCGCGGGCAGTTGCGACGACTACGTCATCCGACCGTGGTGAGAGAGCGGTGCCAGCCGCACGCTTCGCGCCACGTCCGTGTCCCGCCGCTGCTGTGCCGGGCTGCGGCTCCCGCGATGAGGGAACGAAGTGCCCACACCCCTGCTGCCCGAACGCGAGCGCGGCTCTGGTTCAGTGCCGACCATGCAGGCGGCACGACCCCGCGCCCCCGGGCGGAGCCGCGCGACAGGGCACCGGTCACGACGGCCGGTGCCCCTCCGCGCTCTGTTCAACGCCCTTCACGGTGGACGAGCCGCCAGTACGGAAGGCGGCTCGCGTGTCAGTAACGGCCCAGGATCGTCTGGGTCTTGAGGACGTCGCCGTGGTAGAGCCAGCCGTGCGACTCCGCGACGTTGATCGCGTCCGTGTGCAGCTTCGAGGCGTCGTCGTAGTCGTCCGTCTTGAAGGAGACCTCGACCACGTACTCGGTGCCGGAGCCGCTCGCGCCGACGACCGGCAGCACCTCGATGCCGGCGTCGTCCGACACCTCCCACGCACCGCCCCACACCTGCGAGGTCACCGGACCGTGCGACCGGGAGGCCTGAAGGGTGGTCTTGCCCCAGTTGCTGGAGTTCCAGTCCTCGAGCTTGCCCGGAATCTCGCCCACCAGCCAGCTCAGACCAGTGGCGGCACTCGGCATCGCGGTGCCGGAGTAGCCGGAGGCGCTGTGCGACTTCTCATTGCTGAAGCTCAGTGTCTGCTTCGAGTAGCCCCAGTCGACCTCGGCGTCGTAATTCGTGTCACTGCTGCTGAATCCCGCCGCGTTGGCCGTGGTGAGGGCAGCGTCGATGTCGCCGTTGGTCACGGTGAAGCGCTTCTTGTAGCTCTCCTCGAACGAGGAGCCGCTCTTGTGCCGGAGCCGCACGTCCCAGCCCTGGGCATTCAGGGCGAGCGCGTCGGTGTCGTAGTAGGTGTACGAACGGGCCTTGGCGGAGCCGGTGATGCCGAACGCCGACTTCACGGCCGCGAGCGGGTTGTGCGACGCGTCCAGTGCGGCGGTGGTGAGGTTGATCTTCACTTCGTAGGTGGGGACCGCGTTGGACGCGGCCTGCGCCGGGGTCGTCGTGGTGAAGAGGGACGCGGACGCGGCCAGGACGATCGCCGCGGCGGTGGACGGACGGAGCCGGGCGATGCGGGAAGTGATCGTCATGGTCAGGAGGATCGCGAGCGATGGTGATCTCCGTCCGACTCATGGATGCGTTGCGCATGAACGGCTGGCGCCACATCGGACGAAATGTAAATCCCTCGTGAAACGAGCGGTTTACGTGATTGAAGCGGTCCCGGTCAGCTTCGGCTCGGGCGCCGGGCACGAAGTCCCACTGGTGCCGTTCCGCCCCGCCCCGCTCGTGGCCAGGTCGACCACCAGGCCTACAGAGCCAGGAACCGCTCGGCCTCTCGCTTCAAGTCCGGTGTCATATCACTCAACTCCGAGAGGATCAGACGAAGCTCACGCCTGAGATCGGGTGACTCGCTCCACACCTCTGAACTCCTGGTGAGCACGGCGGCCAGCAGCGCACCCTCGTACATGTGGCCCTCCGCCATCGGGTCCACCCGCAGGACCTCCAGTGCCAGCGGAAGGAGGTAGGTGAGGCCCACGTTCTGCCTGATCAACAACCGCATGTCCTCGACGGTGAGTTCGCCGAGCGGCTTACTCCGAAGTGCGTACGCGGTCTTCACAAGCCGGGTCGCTTCGCCAGACAGGGCCGGCCAACTGTCGTGCTCAAGCTCGTCAAGGGATCGGTCACGGTTCACAAGTCGAGTCACCGACGGATCGTCCCACGTGGGATCTCAAGAGCGGTCTCGGTTTCCGTCTCCTTCAGCAACGTTCACGCGGTTCACGCGATCTCAGGAGCACTGGACACGACACTGAGTCAGATCTTCATGCCCGATTACGGCCCACGTCTGGAGGCAGCGAAGGTGCGCCTTCGCACCGACCTGTGCAGCGGTACCGACGGGCCGAACACACCCAGCGAGAGTGGCTGAACGGGGTCACCGAGCCCTCCACCCAATACCGCACGGCAAGGGCACCGGACCTCATCGCGTGGCGCAAGGAGGAGATGGCGGGCTACAAGTACCCCCGCCTGATCGAGTTCCTCGACCTCCTGCCCGCCGACGCCACCGGCAAGATCCTCACGCGCGAACTCCGCAGCGCTCTTGGTGCGTGAGCGACGCGTCCGAGTGATACGCGTCCACCGGACTGACGGAGGGCGCACCGGTGCAACGGCGGTCGGTCTCGTGGGAGTCAGGGAGATCGTGGGTCGTCGGCGTGTCCTGCGCGGGCCGGGAGCGCCCGTCCCAGGCGGGCGAGCGGGGACAGGGCCATCAGGCCTGGCGACAGCAGCATGCCTGCGGCTGTCACCAGGAGGCTGGTGCGCAACTCCCATGCCTCCGCGAGGAATCCGCCGAGCAGGGAGCCGAGCGGGGTCAACCCCATGCCGACAAACGTGATCGTCGCGGCCGCGCGGCCTTGCATGCCGTCCGGAGTGACCGCCTGCCGGACGGCCATGACGGTGACATTCACCAACTGGCCCCCGGTCCCGAACACGAAGCTGACCGCGAGGAGAGCGGGAACCGTCACCGCAGCGGAACCGTGCAGCGCGGGTACGCACAGGAACACGCCGTCGCCGAGTACCGCCGCGGATACGAGCACCGCGCCGTGACCGAAACGGGTCGGCAGGCGGGCGGCCAGCATCGAGCCCAGGAGCGCACCCGGCCCCGTCGCCGCGAGAGCCAACCCGACGGTGGTGCCCGACAGGTGCAGTTCCCGTGGCAGGAAGAGCAGATAGACGGTCATCATGGCCGCGAGGGAGAACTGGAAGGCGGCCGAGGCGAGGCACACGGTCCGCAGCGAGGTATCCCTGACGACGAAACGAAGGCCCTCATGGATCCGCTGCCAGACCCGAGGGGGACGTCGCGAACTCTTCGGAAGCAATTCGGTCCGACGGATCCGTTGGACCGACAGGAACGACAACGCGAAGAACAGCGCGCTGGAAGCGGCTGCGATCGGCGCCGACAGCAGTGACACCAACGCACCACCGAGGGCTGGACCACCGATCTGGGCCGCGGACCGGCTGCCCTCGAGCGCGCTGTTGCCCCACACCAACTGATCGCGTTTCACCAGCCGTACGAGAGAGGCCTGGTAGGCCACGTCGAAGAACACGGACAGGGCCCCGAGGGCAAAGGCGACCACGAACAGCGCCGGCAGGCCGAGCCAACCAAACAGGCCGGCCACTGCGGCGGCGCCCAGTGCCACGGTCCGGCCGACGTCCGTCCACACCATCACCGTGCGGATCCGCCACTTGTCCACCCACGCGCCGACGAAGAGCGAGAGCAGCAGGATCGGCGCCTGCCCCACCGCGCGCAGGACGCCCAGCTCGGCGGCACTGGCGTCGAGCGTCAGGACAGCGTAGAGCGGAAGTACCACCAGACCTGCATGTTCGCCGAGTTGGGAGGCCGTCTGGCCCACCCAGAGTCTGCGGAAGTCACCGTCCCGCCACAGGTTTGACGGAACAGGATGACTGGAATCGGATTGAGCGGAGGAAGCGGACAGCACCGAAATCCCTTGGGTTGCCGACGACGAGGCCCGCCGCCCGGCGCACCACAGGTGCACCGACGGTTCAGGCAGGGGAAGGCTCGCTGTGCCGCAACGTCAAGGGCAGCACGCGATGACAGGCCGATCACGGCCTGCCACGTCAACGCGCGCTCGGACGACCGACCATGTGTCAACTCCTTGTGGGTCACTCGTTGCCCGAACACTAGGCGCTCGGCGGCCCGGTGCGAAAGTCGATTGCGGCCCGTGACGGACGGTCGGAACCTGGTCCGGCACGCCGCCGTACCTCCGGCCCGGCTGGACTCTGCACAGCCCCGGATCAAGACATCCCCTCCCTTTGCTCGCGGCGGATGGTGGCGCACGGATGCACCATCCCGGCCGCCGCGCGAACAGGGCGAACGTGGCCTGATGCCGCGGTAGCGAGTCCCCTTGGGATCGCGGCTGTCACCGGGTGGCGAGCGGTCGACAAGGGCTTCGCGGCGCAACCGCTCGCCGAATATACGTGTCCGAAAAGTGGATCCTTGCCAGAACCTGCACGGTTTGCGGCTGGCAAGTCCTTGCCATGGCGAGGACTTGTCGTCGTCCGGCCTTCACGTCGGCGTGAACCGGCCGATAGACCCATGGCATGGTCTCCCCCTCACTCTCTTCCGCCTTCCGGCGCAGACGCCGGCGGCTCGTCTCCGCCGCCATCGTGTTGCCGCTGCTGGCGTCGGGTCTCGCAGTTCTGCAAGCGCCCGCACAAGCCGCTCCGAGCAAACCCACCGCTCCGGCCAAGCCCACGGCGACCCACAAGGTCACCCTGGTCACCGGCGACGTCGTCACAGTCACCACGATGGCCGACGGAAAGCAGACCGCCGACGTCGACCGGCCGGACAGCGCCGTCGGCGGCGTGAAGATCCAGGAAGTCAAGGGCGACCTGTTCGTCATCCCGGACGAGGCGGCACCACTGCTGGGCACGGACAAGCTGGACCGACGGCTGTTCAACGTCACCGACCTGATCGAGATGGGCTACGACGACGCGAAGACGGCCGCGGTGCCGCTGATCGCGGCGTACTCCCAGCCGAAGTCCCGTAGTGCCGTCGAGCCGACGGCCCCCCGCGGCAGCAGGCTGACCCGCAAGCTCAAGGGCATCCACGGTGCCGCGCTGAGCACCGACAAGCGGCAGGCCCGCACCTTCTGGAGCATCGTCGCGCCGCAGGGCAGCGCGACGTTGGACGCGGGTGTGTCGAAACTGTGGCTCGACGGTCGCGTGAAGGCCGACCTGAAGGAGAGCGTGCCGCTGATCGGCGCGCCCGAGGCCTGGGCGGCCGGCTACACGGGCAAGGGCGTCAAGGTCGCGGTGCTCGACACCGGCATCGACGTCGACCACCCCGACTTCGCCGGCGTGATCGACGGCACGACCAGCTTCGTGCCGGGTGAGGCCGTCACCGACATCAACGGGCACGGCACGCATGTGGCGAGCACGATCGCCGGTTCCGGCGTCGCCTCCGGAGGCGACAACAAGGGCGTCGCCCCCGGCGCCGACCTGTTCGTCGGCAAGGTGCTCGGTGGAGCGGAGGGCTACGGCCAGGATTCCTGGGTCATGGCCGGCATGCAGTGGGCCGCCGAATCCGGTGCGGACGTCGTCAACATGAGCCTCGGCGACTCCTATCCGACGGACGGCAGCGACCCGATGTCGCAGACGGTGGACGCGCTGTCCGAGCAGTACGGCACTCTGTTCGTGATCGCCGCCGGCAACGCGGGCCCGGAGAGCATCTCCGCCCCGGGCGCGGCCGCCTCGGCGCTGACCGTGGCCGCCACCGACAAGCAGGACCGGCTCGCCTCCTTCTCCAGCACCGGCCCGCTGGCCTACTCAGGCGGCATGAAGCCGGACATCGCCGCGCCCGGCGTGGACATCACCGCGGCCCGCTCGCAGGACATGACCGACGGTGGTGAGGGCCTCTACCGCACGCTCAGCGGTACTTCCATGGCCACCCCGCACGTGGTCGGCGCGGTGGCGATCCTGGCCCAGCAGCACCCGGACTGGACCGGCGCGCAGCTCAAGGAACACCTGATGAGCACCGCGAAGGGCCTGGACGACGGGTACTCGCCGTACGAGGTCGGCACCGGCCGTCTCGACGTGGCCGCCGCCGTGCGCACCACGGTCCGCGGCACCGGATCGCTCTTCTTCGGCAACCACACATGGCCGCACGAGCCGAGCGACGTCGCCGTCACGAAGGACCTGACCTTCACCAACACCGGTTCCGCCGACGTCACGTTGCAACTGGCGCTGACCGACGACGACGGCCCGTTCGTGCTGGGCGCCACCAAGGTGACCGTCCCGGCGGGCGGCACAGCCACCGTCCCGGTTACCGGCAACCCGCAAGCCGCCTCGGCGGGCCGGCACGTCGGCTACGTGACAGCCACCGACACGGCCACCGGGAAGCCGGTCACCCGCACGTCCGTGGCGCTGCTCAAGGAGGAGGAGCGCTACGACCTGAACATCAAGCTGGTCGGCCGGGACGGCAGTCCGGCGGCCGGCTGGGTCCAGATCAACCTGGCCGGTGACTCCTGGCCGTGGGCGCTCTACGTCGACGGCTCGACCACCATGCGTATGACACCCGGCCTGTACACCGTCGCCGCCTACCTCGACGTGGCCGGCGAGAACGCTGACCGCTCGGGTCTGGCCGTGCTGGTCGACCCGGAAACCGTGCTCAAGGACCGCTCCTTGGACGTGGTGCTGGACGCGAGCAAGGCACGGCTGCTGCAGACCGAGGCGCCGCAGCGCACCGAGGACCGCCAGCGCAAGGTCGACTTCAACGTCCACTACAAGGGCCTCGACCCGTTCACGGACTACCGCAGCGCGTACGTGCTGCCGGTGACGTACGACGACGTGTACGTCGCGCCGACGGAGCCGATGAAGCAGGGCGAGTTCATACTGACCACCCGCTGGCGCAAGGGCGAGCCGCTGCTCAGTCTGAGCGCATGGGACGGTCGGCTCCGCTTCGAGGCACTGGTGCAGGCGGGCAGCGCCCTGGGCACGACCACAGACAGGCTGGACGCGGTCTACGCCGGCACCGGCGCGGCGGCCGACTACGAGCAACTCAGGGCCAAGGGCAAGCTCGTCGTCGTCGAGGGCAGCGACGAGGTCTCGCCGGAGGAACGCACCGAGGCGGCGGTCGCGGCCGGTGCGAAGGCGCTGATCGTGGTCAACGACGGTGTCGGTGCCCTGATGGAGTACGTCGGCGAGACGCCCATCCCGGTCGCCACGGTGCACCGCGACGCGGGCAAGGTCCTCGTCGCGATGGCCAAGGCCGGCATCCTGGAACTGACCGCGAAGCAGACCGAGTACACGCCGTTCGTCTACGACCTGACCCGGGACTACCCCGGCCAGGTGCCGGACCGGGCCCTGGTCTACAAGCCGGCCCTGAGGGACCTCGCCCGGATCGATGCCCGCTACTACTCGGCCACGGACGGCAAGTCGGCGGAAGGCTACCGGTCCGACTTCACCCTCAGCCCGTCGTTCAACCTCCCCGAGCGCGAGTGGCACCCGGGCACCCGCACCGAATGGGTGACCCCGGGACAGAACTGGAGGGAGTTCCACGCTCAGGGCGTCGACGGAGACCTGCCGTGGGTGATGGTGTCGGGCGACAACACGTATGCCAAGGGCAGCACCACCCGTCTGGACTGGTTCGCTCCGGCGACCCGGCCCGGCCAGGGCGAGTCCTTCGGGGTGTACAACTCCCGCTGGCAGAACTACATGACCTGGAACGTGCAGGCATGGGCCTCCGCCAGCGACACCATGCGGCTGGGCGGCTTCCTGGACTGGGGTGAGACGCCGACCCACCTGCAGGTCTTCCAGGGCGACAAGTTGATCCACGACAATCCGAAAAGCACGGACATGCAGTGGGTGGCGGTGCCGGCGGGGAACCTGCCCTACCGTGCCGTCCTCGACGCTGAGCGTCCCGGTGACGTCTTCCGGCTGTCGACGCGCACCCACACCGAGTGGACGTTCATGTCCGACACCGTCGACGCGGACTTCTTCGAGCCGTTCTCGGTGCTGAACCTGGACTACAAGCTGGAGTCGGACCTGCACGGCGACGTCAAGGCCGGTGCGACCCAGAAGATCGCGCTCAAGCCGGTGCCGATGGACCTGGGAACCGTGCCGGGCAAGGTCACCACGGTGAAGCTGGACGTCTCGTACGACGACGGTGCCACCTGGCAGAAGGTGATCCTGGCCAAGGACTCCGGAGGCTACTGGAAGGGCTCGTTCAGGACGGCGAAGAAGCCCGGCGGCTTCATCTCGGTCCGCGCGAGCACCGGGACGGACCGCGGCTTCAGTGTCAAGAACGACATCATCCGGGCGTACGGCCTGCGATGAACCGCACTGTCGTGCCCCGGGGAGGCGACTCCCGGGGGCACTTCCCGTCACGCCTGCTCCCAGCAGGGACTGTTCAGGGCCTGCCGCCGTGGCACATACTCACCCGCTGTGGCAAACGGAGGAGAGTCGGTCACCCATGCTGGATGTTCTGGGCCTCGACCCCGATGACGAGCGCGTCTACCGGACGTTGCTCGGACGGCCGACCTCCACCGCGGCGCTCCTGTCGGACCTTCTCGTCGTACCGCGAGCCCACGTCGAGAAGGCCTTGTCCCGCCTGATCGAGCGGGAACTGGTGATCCGGTCGGCGGACGGGCAGTTCGCCGCCGCGCCGCCGGCCATGGCGCTCGGCGCTCTCATCAGCCGGCACCGAGACGGGCTGCGCGTCGCCGAGCAGGCACTGGTGACCCTCGCCGAGGAACACCGGTCGGCCATGACCGGGAGCAGCATCAACGATCTGATCGAAGTCGTGACGGGCGTCGACGCCATCCGTCATCGCTTCCTGCAGGTGCAACAGGCGGCCCGCACGCAGGTCCGCAGCTTCATCACGGCACCGTTCCTCGCCGTCCCGCCCGAGGAGAACACGGCCGAACCCATGGCCATCGGCCGCGGCGTGCACTTCCGGGCAGTACTGGACCGGGCCGTGCTGGCAGAGCCGGGCATCATCACCGATGCGATCGATTCACTGCGCAACGGCGTACAACTGCGTGTCGCCGACCAGTTGCCGATGAAGCTGGTGCTGGCCGACGCCGACCTCGGCCTGGTCCCGCTCACGGTCACACCGGCCGGCGAGCCCGGCGCCGTGCTGCTGCACCGCAGCGGCCTGTTGGACGCGCTGGACGCGCTGTTCGAGACGGTATGGCGCACCGCCCACCCGCTCGAACTGTCGGGCACCGGGGCAGAAGCCGAAACCACCGTGGAGCTCGGTTCGCCAGGCCCGACGGACCTTGACCGAAGGATCCTCGCGCTACTACTGGCCGGCCTGACCGACCAGACGGCCGCGACACAGCTGGGCCTGTCACCGCGCACGCTGCACCGACGCCTGCGCCACCTCATGGACCTGGCCGGAGTCCGTACCCGGATGCAGCTCGGCGGTCACGCCGTCAGACACGGCTGGGTGGAGCCAGCGGCGCCGGGCTACGGCACGTGATCGAGTGATGTCGGACTGTTCGCCGGACAGACTGCAGGTGACTTCGGTGGCCCTGGTGCGGTGAGATTCGCGCAGGGTGGCGGCTTGGCGGACGTCGAGCGGGGCCGCACGGGAGCCCGCTCGTGGCGGGCCGGACCGTTGGCGAGGACGCTGTGTGTCTGCCGTACGGCCTGCGCGTCACGGTTGATCTGCATGGCGTAGCCGAGGTCGAACTGGGTGTTCGCCGGCCGGCTCGGTTCGACGTGGCCGGGCCGGCGGCGGCGCGGCGGGTGCAGCGCTGTGCGCCGCAGCAGTTGACGAGCACTAGAGGAAGACGCGCCTGATTGCACCGCGCCTCACTTCGGAGCCGCCTCCGACAATAGCGATCGGCAGCATCCATGGCCCTTGCGTCTTACGCTCAACTTCAGTCCCGTAGGCGGCGACCTCCGCTTCGTCCAAGTACCCGTCCTTCCACGGGTCGATGTGCTCATTCCAGCAGATGTACCGAGTGGGCTCTCCGCCGGCGCTTCCCGCCGCACCAGTGATGGCCAGGCAGCGGTAGAACTTTTCTCGATTTCCGGGGTCCTGGACCTCGACACCCCAAGGCCCACGCTCCTCTTTCGGGATTTGCGGACCCTCGATCCCTGGCGTGTCCCACCCTTCCGGAATGACTACCTGGATGGCTTTCTTCTCCCACGGAGACATGACACAGATGTATCGATCCCGATCGCCCTTCACGTCTCGCCAGTAGCAGGGTTCGAACCCCTGGTCCTTGATGCTGCACCGCATGGCTGCACCCTCGGTGATCAGGGCTTCTCGGTCGCAGGTGCCGGATCCTGTCTTGCCGATGCTGATTCCGGTCGCCAGATGCCCGTTGTTCACGGGCGCGTAGTTGATTACTTCCGTACCCTTGACTGTCGGCCACAGTCGATCCTTGATTCCGCTGTAGGCATCGTTGGCGAAGATTTGAACAAGCCCCACGACTACACCAATCGTGAGCGCCACTACGGTCGCTGAACGAAAGAAACGACGCAGCCTTCCACTTCCGCCACTTCCGCCACCCCCAGGCATCTTGAGCCCCCACTCCTTCCAGGTTGAACCTCTGGAATGCCATCCGTTGTTCAACCTTCCCTCCGCCGGGATACGGCAGTTCGCGATGGCGTCGCAATTTCGTCACGGAGCCGCTAATTCCCTTTGTAATGTCGGCGGAACACCGGCGTAAGGCGTGGGGTTGTCGGCCGTGGTTCAGAGACGACCCTTTCGGCATGCGCACATCATGAGTCAGGGGGATGTGGCGCCCACGTGGACGGTGACGCCCGCAGGGGTAGCGCCGGTGGTCCATGCGGATGGCTGTCGGGCCGGGCGCGGTAACGATGGAGTGCAGTGACGGGGGCCGTGCGCCCTGCTCCTTGTCGCTGCCCGTGGTCGGTCCCGTCCAGGGTGAGTACAAGGCAGGGCAGTGAACTGGCCCTCGATCCGGTTCAGCCAGGAGGACGGTTCGGGAGGCGGGCCGCGTCGTGGGGTTCCGGGCTGGCACGGGCGGGGCCCGGCCGGGACGTCGCCCGGCCGGGGCCCCCTGACGGAGTGGAGCGGGCGTCAGTTCGCGCCGCCGTCCTCCCAGTGGTGGATCGCGGTGGTCGCTGAGACGTCGTTCGCGTAGACCAGCGCCACGCGGTGGTTGTACTGGACGGTGTACATCTTCTTGCTGCCGATGACGACCGCTCCGGAGGTGAAGTAGTCGTCGGTGGCGGCCGGCGGCTGGGTGGCGACGTAGGCCTGGCCCACCGGCACGGTGTACATGCTCAACGGGGCCTGGGTGGAGGCGCCCAAGCCTGCCGGGTACTCCGACTTGTCCGGGTAGCTGGATCCGTAGACGGCCACCGGGGTCGTGCCCGCAGGCTTGATGATCTTCACCCCGAAGGCGCGCTTGGTGTTCTTGCCGTCAGGGTTGTAGAACCACACCTTGGACCCGCTGTACCAGATCGCGGTCCAGTCGTCCTGCACGTCCGCGACCACGAACTGCTGTCCGGCCTGCGCGGTGCTGCCCCAGTCGTTGATCCGGTTGGTGCCCGCGCCGGTTCCGTGGATCGCCTGGTCGCCGAAGAGCGGGGCGCTCGCGTCCGGGGCGGTGCGCAGATAGACGAAGTTCGATGCCTGCTGCTTGTCCGTACAGGCAGGGGTGGCACCCGTCGGGTCGTCGGCGGGGCAGACCTGGACGGTCTGCACGTTGTCGGCGAACGGGGGGTCGATGGTCACGACCGAGCCCACGTCGGGGACGCCGCGCAGCCCGCTGAGCGGACGGCCGAGCAGGCGCATGAAGTGGTCCCAGTCCCAGCCGTTGCCCGGGTCCCAGTGCATGCCGGACACCAGCGAGGAGTTCGGTCCGGCAACGTTGTCATGGCCCACGATGTGCTGACGGTCCAGGGGTATGCCGAACCGGCCCGCCAGGTACTTCACCAGGTCGGCCGTGGCCTCGTACTGCGCCTCTGTGTACCAGGCCGCGCCCTGCGCGGCGTAGCCCTCGTGCTCGATCCCGATGGAGTGCAGGTTCGAGGAGTAGTTGCCCGCCTGGAAGGCGATGTCCTTCGTCGGCACCATCTGGGTCACCGCGCCGTCCGAGGACCGCATCACGTAGTGCGTCGAGGCGACGTTCTTCGGGTCGGCGAGGCCCTTGACCCCGGCGTCGTAGGTGGACTCCAGGTCGTGGATGACGATGGAGTCGATCCTGATGCCGTTGGCGGGCCGGTTCGACACCTGGCCGCCCGCCGGGGAGCCGGGAACGAACGTGCAGTCCACCGTCAGCGGGCACTCCGTGTCAGCGGTGGCCGACGCCTTGAGGTGCAACCGCTCGACCTGCGTGTCCGCGGGCCGCACGGAAGGACTGGCCGCCAGTCGGACCCGCTGGTCGTCCTGCGTCACACCGGCGGCCCCGGTGCGGATCGTGGCGAAAACGCGGTCCGCGAATCGGACTGCCCCCTGCTTCTGCGTCGACTGGCTGTACCGGGCCACGGCGCCGTACCACTGAGAGGCGTCGGCCGGCGTGTCGCCGGTCAACTGCTCCTGGTAGGACGCGAGCAGCGCCGCTCCCCCGCGGATGTTCGCGGCGGGATCCGTCCGCAGCGTGTCCACGGACAGCCCGGTCAGCTTCGCGGCGGCCTGCAGGGTGTGCAGAGCCGGATCCGCGGCCAGAGAAGCGAGGTCGCTGCGCCCGGCGGCACCCGCGCCGCCGCCGGCCATCATGGCGGGGGTGACGTCGGTGAGGTTCATGGGCCCGAAACCGCCGCCGGAGCTGGGCAGCGCGCCGTGCGCGTCCCATCCCGACTCCTGGTAGGCCACGCCGAGGAGGACGCTGACGGGAATGTGGTACTGCGCGGCGGCCGAGGCGAAGTCCTGTTGCCGGGACGCGTCGGCCACGTCGCCTGTGCTGTCGGCCAGCGCGGTCAACGGCAGGGTGGCCAGACCACCTGCGGCCAACGCGCTCACCGCGATCGCGACCGGAAGACGCAGCCGCCTTTTCCTCTTGTGCAAGATGATGATCCTTATGGGAATTCGAGATGAACAGTCGCCACGTACGGCACATCGAGCGGCCGAACGGGACAACAGTTGTCGGGGACTTGGAGCGTCGACGACTATATGACCAGCCGTCCGGGCGAGTCGTGACACCCGTACCTACTCGCGCGATCCCGGAATGGCGCGAGCCGCTCTTCGGCTCAGCAACCGAGCGGCCGGACGGTCGCTCGGCCGAGCCGTGCGCGCACGAGAGCCCCGGCGTCGGACACCGACGGCCACACTCGGCACCCGTACGAGCGCGGCGCGATGACGCCTGACGTGACTGACCTTCCCCTGCCGGTACGGGCCACCGCCGGGTCGGCTCCTGTTCACGGATTCACGACGTCCACGCCGACGAGCTCGGTGGAGCGGTTCCAGAGTTCACGGGCGAGGTCACGATCGTCAGCCTGCGGATTGTTGCGGCGAGCGGGCTTGCCGTTCTCGTAATAGGTACCGGACTGCCACTCCGTGCCCGGGGTGCCTTCGGCGAGCCAGACCATCTGCCGGGCCCCCTTCTCCGGACTGACCATGAAGAGGCGGCTGAGCGGGTTGTTGTAGATGGGGCGCATGAAGCTCTTGCTGCCGGAGGCGAAGTTGGTCGCGACGGCGCCGGGGTGGAAGGCGGCAGCGGACAGGCCGTGGGACGCGAAGCGGGCGTGAAGTTCCTTGGTGAAGAGGATGTTCTCGAGCTTCGCGGTGCCGTATGCCCGGTGCGCCGTGTAGTCCGTGTCGTTGTCGAGGTCGTCGATGTCGAGCTTTCCGAACAGGCGGGCTCCCACGCTGGAGGTCTGGATGACCGACGCCTTGCCGGCCAGGAGCTTGCCCATGAGCAGGTTCGTCAGCAGGAACGGCGCCAGGTGATTGATCTGAAGGGTCTTCTCGAACCCGTCGACCGTTCTGTCGCGATCACCGTAAATGCCCCCGGCGTTGTTGATCAGGACGTCGATACGCGGGCAGGCGGCATCGAGTTCCGCGGCAAGTTTCCTGACGTCGGCCAGGGAAGTGAAGTCCGCGAGAAAGCGGTCGGCTCCGAGCTCGTCGGCGATCTTCGCGGTCTTCTCGGGGGAGCGACCGACGATGACGACCCGGTGGCCGTCCTGGTGGAGCCGGCGGGCGCCGGCGGCTCCGAGGCCATCGCTGGCACCGGTGATGACGATGGTCTTCGACATGGGTGGTGGTATCCGTTCATTTGTCGGCGGCTCGTGTGAGCTGTGCGGACGCGTGGGGTTGTTGATTCGGCAGACGAGGCGCGGGCCATCAGCGCATGCGGTTCCCTCCTCCCCTCCGGCCGGTGCCGGAGATGACACGTCTCAAGGCGTGGAGCCTGCCTGCGGCGGAGCACCTTCCCGTTGCCGGGATGTGCCGATGCCCCCGCCTCGCAAGAGCTGGGCCGGGCCGGGCCGGGCTGGGCTGCGACCCATTCCGACTACGCTGGGGTGACCGATCGCGCGGTCGCAACAGGGCGAGGCCGGACGGGACAATGTGGTTCAAACCGGAAGATGGGGCCATCGCGGTCGCTCCCGCTGCCGGCCGAGCGGACAAGGGAGACGCGTGTACCAATGGACCCCGGCTGCACCGATACCCTCGGTGAGCGATTGGAGCGAGGCGTTCACCAGTTTGCATGGGGCAAGCCTCGTCGAAGTGATGGATCGCACGGCGCCGTGGACGGGACGGCTCGCCGCCCAGCAGTCCCAGACCTATGGCATCGCCCTGTGCAGCGGCGGCCAGGAAACGGTCATCCGGGACGCTCGGCACATCACCGCCGATCCTCGCGGCACCTGCGAACTGCTTGTTCCCCTCGCCGGGACTGCCTGGGTGGAGCAAGGACCGTCGTCGGGCGAGATCCGGCCCGGTGTCATGGCGCTGTGCGACATGGACCGGCCGGTGACCTTCGCTCACGACGACGACTTCCTGTCGATCGCGCTGATCGTGCCCGGCCACGAGGTTGCCCACCGCAACCCGGCTGCCGTCCACCAGCCACAGATGCTTGACGGGGGCAGCGGTCTGGGCCGGGTGATCCGCACGATGCTGACCACGTTGCAGGAGGAGCTCGAAACGCTCTCCGAGACGGCCTTCGACATCGCCTGCGAGCGCCTGCTCGACCTGGTGTGCCTGGCCGCGGAGGGCGCAACCGATTCGGCACCGACAGGGCACCGGGCGAGGGTCGAGACGGAGGTACGCCGCTACATCCGCCGTCACGCGTGCGATGACGACCTCGACATCGCCACCATCGCGCGCGCACTCGGCTGGTCGACGCGCTACATCCAGCACGTACTGCAGGCAGCCAACACGACGTCGCGTGACCTCATACGGCGTGAACGCCTGCACCTTGCCCGGACCCGGCTCGCCGGCGCGAACTGGGCCGGACACTCGGTCGCGCAGATCGCTCACTCCTGCGGCTTCGGCAGTCACGCGTCATTCAGCACCGCGTTCCGGCACGAGTTCGGGATGACGCCCCGCGACGCCCGGCAGGGCGCCCTGCCGCCCCGGGACGGAGTGGACGTGAGCAGGCTTCGCCATCGGCCGGTCAGCCGCCCAGCGGGCTGAGGTACCGGCGCGGATTGTCGACCAGCATGGTCGTGAGCTGCTCTTCGGTGACGCCGGCCTCGCGCAGTGAAGGGAGGACGCTGTCGTGCAGGTGCGTGTGATGCCAGTTCGGCGCGATCTGCTCGCGCACCCCGGCCGGGAACCAGTCGACATGGCACGACGCGTCATGCGACAGCACCATACGGTCGGCGAGGCCTTCCTGGGCCAGAGCCGCGACGGTCGCCACACGCAGGTCGCCCGGCAACAGGATGTCGAGACCGAAGCGGTCCATACCGACGTACGAGCCGTTGTCGATGAGCTCGTGCAGATAGTCCAGGTCGTTGGTGTCGCCACTGTGGCCGATGACAACCGCCGCGAGGTCCACCCCCTCGCTTCGCAGGATCTCCTGCGCCACCAGGCCGGTGCGGGCGATCGCGTTGGTGTGGACGGTGATCGGCGCACCGGTACGCAGATGAGCCTGTGCCACGGCCCGCATCACCCGCTCCACACCAGGGGTGAGTTCCTCCTCGATCGCACACTTCAGGAACGCGGCCCTGATGCCCGTGTCGGCGATGCCCTCGGTGAGCTCCCGGACGAACAGTTCGGTCATGCCCTCGGCACCGCCGAGCATGGTGCCCGGCCCGTGGTACCTGAAGAAGTTCGGGACATCGCCCAGCGTGTAGATGCCCGTGGCCGCGACGATGTTCAGGTCGACCTGCTCGTTCACCAGCGCCACCCGGCTGACGTCGCGCCCGAGGCCGATCACTGTGGGGTCCACGATCGTGGTGACGCCCCTGGCGACCAGGTCCTTCAGCCGACGCACCGCGTCACTGACGCGTTCCTGCTCGTCCCAGGTTTCCGGCATGCTCTGACGGAATTCCTCGCTCAGGACGAAAACGTGCTCGTGCATCAGGACGGTACCGAGGTCGTCGACCGACACGGGGCCGCGAACAGTCTGCACCTGAGAGTGCGGGGTCATGGATGTCCTTCGGGATCTCGCCGTCGCCTGAACGGCACCGGCATGGTCTGTGCAAAGTGAGGGTGTGGCCCTGGCAGGTCCGGTTCGCGGTGTGCCAGGTCCGCACGGGCGGCCGATGTACGGACCGCCTGTGGCACGACATCTACTCTCGGACACCGCGTCCGGGGTGTCTTTCGCACCAGCGCACAGTCGTTGTCCGCAGGCGCACCCCCATGCCTCACGGACGGCCGTGCAGCGAGAGGAAGACGAACGGCTCAGGCTGTCCGGCGTGTGCCGGGTCGGGCAGTCGCGCGGGGGTCGGCAGGGCCGCCGCCCCCGCTGTGCGAAGCCGGTGAACGGCGTTGCTCTACCTGGCACGGGAGGCACGACATCCGCTGCCGCTACCCCGCGCCGTGGCACACCACAGCACACACGATCGCGAAGCGACCAGAGCGCGGGTCAGAAACCGGGACGGTCTCAGCCTTTGAAGATCCGCTCGACCTTGTCGCGGTTGGTGTGCAAGTCCCAGTAGACGGGAGCGATCTGCTCCGCAGTGGCCCGCGGCTGTCCGTAGAAGGTCGAGCTGCCGATCGTCACGTCGATGGCGACGTGAGCGGCCTGGACGCCGCTGCCGGCCAACTCCTCGTGCAGGTTCAGCACCCAGTTGCGCAGCGCCGCCTCGGCGGCGCTGACATCGGCGATCTCGGTCGCAGGGCGGATGGCGTCACAGCGGTTCTAGCGCAAAACGTCGTGGGCGAAAGCAGCAGGAGCGCGTGCTCCTATCGGACCGTGCCGTCGCCTGCGTGACACCGGACCGATCTGAGCGGGACAGGAGTCCTCACAGATCCGTCCGGTTCGCCGCGTACATGGTCCGCACGGGCGGGCCGAACCACAGGCCGCCTGTCGGCACGGCGTCTACTCTCGTGCACCACGACCGTGAGGTCTTTCGCACCGGCGCACAGTCGTTGTCCGCAGACGCCCCGCTGCCACGCAGTACGCCCCCCGCCCGAACTGCCGTCGGCCCTCTCCCCACACCGTGGCGAGAGGGCCGACCGCGTCCGGCCAAGCACAACCGATTCCCTGGCTGTTCATGTCGGGGAACATCACTGGATGCCGACAGCTACTCGGCGAGTGCTTGCCGCAGGGCGTCACGTCGCGATCTGAGTTGCCGCAGGGTGTCGGCCCGCCGGGGCTGATGCCCATTCGCCGCCTACGGATCCGCTGGGAACGACGTGTGCTTCGGTACCGCGAGCCCGACGACCGAATACGACGGAGGTCGGTCGTGATCCCGGTCGGGGTGCGCCCTCCGCGCCCTCCGCGCCCTCGAGTTCGCCGGCACTCACAGCAGGATCCGGAACGGGTGCTCGAGAACGTCCACGAACGCCTTCATCCACTCGGCCGCGGTGGCGCCGTCCACCGACCGGTGGTCGACGGCGAGAGTCAGACGCAGAACGGACGCGACGTTGATCGCACCCTCGTCGACGACCGCCTCCTGCCGCACCGCGCCGACGGCCAGGATCGCGGCCTGTGGCGGATTGATGATCGCCGCGAAGTCCTCGGTGCCGTACATGCCGAGGTTGGTGATCGTGATCGTGCCGCCTTCCAGTTCGTCCTGCTGGAGCCGGCGCTCCTTCGCACGGGCGATCAGGTCCTTCGTCGCCTTGGCCACGCCGCTCATCGACAGCGAGTCCACGCCGCGGACCACCGGGGTGACCAGACCGCCGTCGGTGGCGACGGCCACAGCGATGTCGACGTCCGAGAAGTGCCGGATCGAGGTGTCGTTCCACTGCGCGTTCATCGCGGGAACGCTCACGTGCGCGGACGCGATCGCCTTGACGAGCAGGTCGTTGATCGACACCTTCACGCCCTCGCCGGCGTTGATCTGTTGCCGCAGCTCGAGCAACGCGTCGACGCGTGCGCCGGCGCGCAGGTAGAAGTGCGGCGTGTTCTGCTTGCTCTCCGTCAGGCGGCGGGCGATTGCCGTCCTCATCCGCGTGTTGGGCACGTCCACGAATCGCGGCCCGGCCGCCGAAGTCGCGCTTGTCGAGATCTCGGCCCCGGTGTCGGCGGGCAGTGTTTCCTCCGGCTCCACCGAGGTGACGACGGCTGCTTCGACGTCGGCGCGCCGGATTCGTCCGTGCGGGCCGCTCCCCACCACAGCTTTCAGATCGACTCCGAGTTCACGCGCGCGACGACGTGCCAGCGGGCTGGCGAAGATGCGCTCGCTGTTGTCCGACGCGGCCACGGCGGGCGCCGGAGCGACCGTGCCCGCCGGCGTCGCGGGCTCTTGCGGCGCCGTCGCCGAGGCGGTGGACGCCGTCACCGGCGCCTGTCCGGTACCCAGCGAAGCCACCAGGGCGTCCACCTCGGACGCCGGCTCGTCCTTTGCCCCCCAGACCGCGATCGGCGTACCCACCGCCACTGTCGTGCCCGCTTCCACCAGGAGGCGAAGCAGTACGCCGTCGTTCTCGGCTTCCACGTCGACCGTGGCTTTCTCGGTCTCCACGGTGACGATCGGGTCGCCGGCTGCGTAAGGGGTGTTCAAGCCGACGTTCCAGGCTTCCAGGATCGCCTCCGTGGTGTTGGCGGCGACCTCGGGCATGCGCATGATCTCAGCCATTGTTCTGCCCCTGCGTGATCTCGCGGAGCTTGACGACGACTTCCTCCGTGGAGGCGAACGCGGCGCGCTCCAGTACCTTGCTGATGCTCGGCGACGCCTCGCCACCCGTCACGCGCTCGATCGGGGCGTCGAGCCAGTCGAACAGCCGGCGTTGGATCTCGTCCGCGAGCCAGCCGCCGTAGGAGGTACCGATGGCTCCCTGCTCGGCGATGAGCACGTTGTTGGTCTTCATCACCGATCGGGTGATCGTGTCCCAGTCGAGGCTGGCCCGGTCCAGCCAGCGCAGGTCGATGACCTCGGCGTCCACTCCCGTCTCTTCGACGGCGGCCAGAACGGCGGGCGTCATCGCCAGGTAGGTGACGATGGTCAGGGCCGCGCCCTCGCGACGTACGGCTGCCTTGCCGACGGGAAGGTAGTGGTCGTGGTTCTCCGGCAGTCCGGGCCCGGTGGAGTTGTACAGGTCCACGTGCTCGAGGACCACGACCGGGTCATCACAGGCCAGGGCCGTGTTCATCAGGCCGACGTAGTCGAACGGCGTCGACGGAGCGACTATTCGCCAGCCGGGTGCCGTCGCGAAGATGCCGGCCGGGTCCATCGAATGCTGCGATCCATAGCCGGTGCCGGTGGCGACCTTGCTGCGCAGGACGAACGGCACCTTCCCCTCGCCTCCGAACATGTGGCGGGCTTTTCCTATCTGGTTGAACAGTTGGTCCGCCGCCACCCACATGAAGTCGGCGTACATGAACTCGACGATCGGGCGGAACCGGCCGTCGAGAGCCAGTCCGCCGCCGAGGCCGGCGAACGCGTTCTCCGAGATCGGGGTCCCGAGTACGCGGTCGGGGAACGTCTCGCTCAGACCGCGGGTGGCGCCATTGGTGCCGCCGTTGAGCCGGTGCACGTCCTCCCCCATCACCACGACACGAGGATCGGTCTCCAGGCGGCGTCGCATCACGTCGGCGACGGCGCCGATGAACTTGACATCGGTCAAGCCGTCAGCGAAGTCCTCGGCGTCGGTGAACTCGATCTCCGCCAATTCCGACAGGTCGCCCCGGACGCCTTCATCGACGAACGCCGGGTCCGGCCACTCCGAGGGCCGGATGCGTCGCTCACCCGGCTTGCCGCCCGGTCGCGGTTCCAGGAGTACGTCGCCGAGTTCGGACATCAGAGTCTTGGCGCGCTTGATCGTCTCCGCGACCGCCCTCTTGCTGAGGATTCTGCGTCGCACCAGGTGTTCCACCATGGTGTCGATCGGGTCGCGTGCGCGCCACTGCGCTTCCTCCTCCTTGGTGCGATACCGGAACGCCGAGCCGGGGAAGGGACCGTTCTGGTGGAAGTAGCGGTACACATCGGCTTCGATCATCGTCGGACCGTTGCCGCCGCGCATGTGTGCGAGGGCCTGCTGCGTCACGAGGTACACGGCCAGCGGATCCATGCCGTCGACCTTCCAGCTCCGGATGCCGAAGCCCGGGCCGCGGCCGGACAGCCTTGGCTCGGCGGTGACTTCGGACACGTGGGTGGAGACGGCGTAGAGGTTGTTCTCCACGAAGAAGCACAAGGGCAGCGACCACGCCGCCGCAAGGTTGAAGCTCTCCAGCGTGGATCCGATGTTGATCGCGCCATCGCCGAAGAACGTGAAGGTCACCGCGTCGGTGTCGGCCTTCTTGTGGGCCCACGCGGATCCGGCCGCCAGCGGTACCCCGCCACCGACGATCGCGTTGGTCCCGATGGCGCCGGCCTCGTGCCACTGCAGGTGCATGCTGCCGCCTCGACCGTGGCTGAAGCCCCGGTCCAGTCCGCATATTTCGCGCAGGCTCCGCAGGAGTACGGCCCGTACATCCTCAGCGAACGGCTTTGTCGGGTCTATGCCCTTCGGGTACAGATGGGCGAGCACCTTGGCGAGGAACTGGTGATGGCCACGATGCGACCCGTTCGCGGTGTCCTCTGACGTAAGGGCGAAACACGCACCGACCGCGCCGCCTTCCTGGCCGATGCTGGAGTGCGCAGGGCCGTGGATGAGCCCGTCGGCGGCAAGCTCCAGGACGTACTCCTCGAAGGTCCTGATCAGCACCAACTGGCTGAACATGCCCGTCAAGAGTACTGGAGCCGCGGCGTCCCAGTCGTCCTGGGTGACGACGAACTCCGACCACGCGGCGTTCGCTTCGAGCGTGTGTTCCGCAGGCATCGGGAGCCTCCTTCAATCGACCAGCGTGCAAGCGACCCTGCCACACGATTGGATCCAATTTCAAGAGTGTGCTCGACTTCCGGCGGCCACTGGCGCACCATGGAAGTGCATTTGTATCCAAGGGAGGAAGATCATGGCTCTACCTGGCCTCGTACGCCTGGATCACATCGGATTCACGGTGCCGGACTTGGACCAAGCGCACACGTGGCTCGTGGACGTCCTGGGTTGTGAGTACCTGTACTCGCTCGGCCCGTTCAGCGGGGCAGGGGACTGGATGTCGGTGCACCTGAACGTGGACGCGCGCACCGTCATGCGACAACTGCGCTTCTACCGGTGCGGCGAGCAGGCCGTCTTCGAGGTCTTCGAGTACCGAGCGGACGCGCAGCAGAAGGTCGTCCCACGCAACAGTGACGTCGGCGGTCACCATGTCGCGCTCTACGTCGAAGACCTGGACGAAGCAGTATCGTTCCTGAGAGCGAGAGACGTCCCCGTGCTGGGCGACCCGACCGTCAGCACCGGACCGTCGGAGGGGCAGCGATGGGTCTACTTCCTCTCACCATGGGGAATGCAGTTCGAGCTGGTGTCCTATCCTGGCGGCAAGGCCTTCGACCGTGACCCGTCAAAGTTCAGAGGTGACCGCACTTGACTCCTGAGCACGCTCGCGATCCGCGCGGGTCGGACAGCGTCAGGAGTCAGCACATCGCCGGCATCCTCCGCGAGGAGATCCTCGCCGGCGAGCTGACTCCCGGCACTTGGCTGCGCCAGGACGAACTCGCGGAGCGCCTCGGCACGAGCCGGATCCCGGTCCGCGAAGCGCTGCGGATCCTGGAGTCGGAGGGACTCACGGAGTCGTTCCCCAATCGAGGGTCGCGGGTTCCTGTGCTCAGCCTCGAAGACGTGAACACCTACTACCGGATGCGCGAGCGACTCGAGCCGCTGACTCTGGCCGAGAGTCTTCCCCATCTCACTGATCACCACCTCGCCCGCCTGGAGCACATCCAGGACGAGATCGAGAACCAGAGCGACGTCAACCGGTTCCTTCTTCTGGACCGCGACTTCCACATGGCGACCTACGCGGGTTGCCCCAGCGACCACCTGCTGGCCATGACGGAGCGGCTCTGGAACTCCACCCAGCACTATCGCCGTGCGTTCATGGTGCTCACGGACCCTGACCGGGCCACGATCGTCAACGCCGAGCACCGGCTGATCCTCGACGCCGTGCGGCGCCGTGACGCCGAAGACGGTGAGCGGTACCTCACGGGGCACATCCGCCGCACGAGGGTCGAACTCACGGCTCACCCCGAGCTCTTCGCCGAAAAGCGGTGACGCGGGGCTGACTCCTGCGGCGGCCGGCCAGGCGGGCGCCTTCTGAAGTTCCCTCCTGATCGCTCGGGTCGCCGACGGAGCGATCTCCGCGTCGGTACTCGACGCCCGTCCCGGGAGCGGGACGCCGGCGCGCGTGCCGGACTCGGCGCGAATGGACCGTCCCGCGCGCGGCATGCGCATGAGCGTCCGCTTCGGCCCTCACCCCTGAGAGCCGACCCTCTCATCACGTCGCGGACCATTCTCAGATGGGCCACCTCGAATGTATCCAACTGGACGCAAGCGAACGGCATCAGCCTTACATTTCCCTGGCACACCCTCCCTACGGAACCTACAATGGATCCAATCAAGGCTCATGGAGTGCCCCACATCACGAGGAGAGCGCCGTGCCCATCGCTACTGTCAACCCCGCCACCGGTGAGCTCGTCGAAGAGTTCGCTTCACTCACGAAGGAACAGGTCGATCAGCGGCTGACGCAGGCAGAGGCCGCGGCCGCGATGCTGCGGGCGACCGACTTCGACACTCGGGCCCGGTGGATGCGGGCAGCCGCAGACCTGGTCGAAGCCGAGGCAGCCCACACGGCGCAAAGACTCACGATCGAGATGGGCAAGCCGATCACGCAGGCCCGCGGGGAAGTCCTCAAGTGCGCGCTCGCGATGCGGTTCTACGCCGACAACGCCGAAAGCCTGTTGGCCGACCAGGCGCTCGCCGACCCGGGCACGGTCAAAGCCTCGGCTGCCTACACCTCCTACGAGCCGCTGGGCGTCGTTCTTGCCGTGATGCCGTGGAACTATCCGATGTGGCAGGTGATCCGCTTCGCTGCGCCTGCGCTGATGGCCGGCAACGTCGGCCTGCTCAAGCACGCCTCGAACGTTCCGCAGTCCGCGATGTACCTCGACACGCTCTTCGAACGAGCGGGCTTCCCCCTCGGATCGTTCCAGACGCTCCTCATCGGCTCGGCCGACGTCGAAGCAGTCGTCCGCGACCGGCGCGTCGCCGCCGTGACGCTGACCGGTTCCGAGCCGGCCGGGCGGTCGATCGCGGCTGTCGCGGGCTCAGAGGTGAAGAAGGCGGTGCTTGAGCTGGGTGGGTCCGACCCGTTCATCGTGCTGCCCTCCGCCGATGTTCGCGCGGCCGCCCGAACGGCCGTGACCGCTCGTACGCTGAACAACGGCCAGTCCTGCATCGCGGCCAAGCGGTTCATCGTCCACACGGAGGTGTACGAGGAGTTCGTCGAGGCCTTTGTCGCGGACACAAAGGCGCTGACCGTCGGCGACCCGCTCGACGAGGAGACCGAGATCGGGCCGATCGCCACCGAGTCCGGTCGACGCGAGCTCGTCGAACTCGTCGACGACGCCGTCGCGAAGGGTGCCGTCCTGCGGTGCGGTGGGTCGGCGGTCGGTACTGCGGGGTGGTTCTTCGAGCCGGCGGTGCTGGAGGAGGTCACCCCCGAGATGCGCGTGTACCGGGAGGAGGCCTTCGGTCCGCTGGCCGTGGTTCACCGGGTCGACGACATCCAGCAGGCCGCGGTGCTCGCCAACGACACGACCTTCGGCCTCAGCTCGTCGGTGTGGACCACTGAACCGGACGAGGAGCGGTTCCTGATCACCCGCCTCGAGGCAGGTGCCGTCTTCGTCAACGGGATGAGCGTCTCCTACCCCGAGCTGCCTTTCGGCGGCGTGAAGGACTCCGGCATAGGCCGCGAGCTCGCCGCGGAAGGCATCCGGGAGTTCTGCAACCTCAAGACGATCTGGAAGAACTGACGGGCGACGTCGGTCTCCTCGGACCGTGCGCGATGGACTCGGCAGACGCCCGTCGGCTCCTCGCGCGCGGTCCGGCACCGTGGCCTGGAACCGTCTCCCCACGCCGATCGCCGAGCTGGTCGAAGCCGGCGCTCGACCAGCAGCCTCGCCAGGGGAGGCGGTCGGCGCGCCGATGTCCTTCTCGATGCTCGCCGACGACATCGCCACCGACTCGCTCCGAGCCGGTGAACACTTCCAGCACTCGACCGACGGGTACATGTCTGCCTTGCGTCCATCAGTCCTGCAGCCGCCGGTAGGGCCGCTCGCAGCCGGCCGAGACCGCCACCCATGAGGTGCACCTCGACCTGCCGACAGCTCCCGCGCTCGCCGAATGTTCAGCGAAGGCGGCCGCATCATCAACGCCCATGCTCCTCGACAAGACCCGCCACCCGATCGAGAAGCCGACGAGACCCCCCTTGCCCACCGAACTCACCGCATAGCCTCAAAACGAGATCACGTGGGTGCGGCAGTGGGCCTGTCGCTCCATCAGCGCGCGGGGCGCTTCTCGAACTTGCTCTGCGAGAAGATCCGTGCCTTCACGGAGGTAACGGTAGCCGGTGGCCTGGGAGAACCCGGCGTTCATGTGAGCCGCACGACCCGGTCGTGGTTGTCAGGCGTACCGCAAGGACCGGGCGCACGTCACCCCGCGACAGCACTCCGAAGAGTTCAGTGGTCGAAAAGCCCGACGAAACGTGGCAGCGACGCGTCGAACGCGTCGTCGTACGACATCGATGCGAACTCGTAGAGGGAGCGACGGCCAGGGGCACCCGCGCCGGCCGCCCTCAGTGCTTTGTCGAGCCACTCCCGGGCGACCACAGCTGCTCGGCCGGCCTCGACCACGGCCTGCACGAGACCGACCTCGCGGGCCCTCTCGGCGGTGAACGGCTCGCCGGAACCTATGTTCTCCATCGCCAGGCGCGGCCCGATCCGATGAATGATGGGCACTTGCGCGATCATCGGCCACATCCCGGCGCTGACCTCCATCGTGCCGATCCGCGCACTGTCCACCGTGACGGCGAAGTCGCAGGCCGCCACGAACGAGGCGCCCCCGGCGAGCGCGTCGCCGTTGACGGCAGCCGCGACAGGCAGACCCAGACGCGGGAAGATCCGGAGGGTCTCCATCAATGCCTTGCCGAACAGGGCCGGGTCCGCACCCGCCTTGATGGGAGCGATGTCGAGACCGCCGCAGAAGGTCTCACCTGCGCCGGTGAGCAGGACGGCGCGGATGTCCGGGTTGTCGTCACACTCCTGCAGCCGGGCGCGGAGGTCGGTGAGCATGCCTGGGTTCAGCAGGTTCCGCTCACCATTGTGAATGGTCAAGATGCTGGTAGCGCCGACCACTTCTTGCTCTATGCCGCCGCTCCAGACGCTGTCCACGTTCTTCATCATCCGAGTCCTCTCACTTCGTTGACTGTTCGTCGAAAACGGCGCGTCCGATGCCTGGCACGTCGACCTTGCTGCGCCGCGATGCGTCTCTACTGCGTTCTCGCCCCAGGCATCAGAGCACTCGGAGGATGTCTTCGACGCGGTCCTTGGCGTCGCCGAAGAGCATCGAGGAGTTCTCACGGTAGAAAAGCGGGTTCTGGACACCGGCGTACCCGGAGGCCATGGAGCGTTTGAAGACGATGACGTTCTCGGCGTTCCAGACCTGGAGGACGGGCATGCCGGCGATGGGTGAGCCCGGGTCCTCGGTGGCGGCGGGGTTGACGGTGTCGTTGGCGCCGATGACGAGGACGACCGCGGTTTTGTCGAAGTCGTCGTTGATCTCGTCCATCTCCAGCACGATGTCGTAGGGGACCTTGGCCTCGGCGAGCAGGACGTTCATGTGGCCCGGCAGCCGGCCCGCGACCGGGTGGATGCCGAACCGCACGTTGACGTCTCGGTCCCTGAGTTTGCGGGTCAGCTCGGCGACGCCGTGCTGGGCCTGGGCCACGGCCATGCCGTAGCCGGGGGTGATGATCACCGAGTCTGCCGACCCGAGGAGCTCGGCGACGCCCTCGGCGGTGATCTCGCGGTGCTCGCCGTAGTCCTTGTCGTCGGCCGGGCCGGCCTCGATGCCGAAACCGCCGGCGATCACGGAGATGAAGGACCGGTTCATCGCCTTGCACATGACGGAGGAAAGGTAGGCACCCGAGGAGCCGACCAGGGCGCCGGTGATGATCAGCAGGTCGTTCTCCAGCAGGAATCCCGATGCCGCGGCCGCCCAGCCGGAGTAGGAGTTCAGCATCGAGACCACGACCGGCATGTCACCGCCGCCGATCGAGGCGACCAGGTGCCAGCCCAGCGCCAGCGCGACGATGGTGACCGCGACCAGCAGCCACAGCGCCGGGTCGATCACGAACCAGGTGGTCAGCACCGCGAACGCGGCCAGGGCACCGAGGTTGAGGTAGTTCTTGCCGGGCAGCATCAGCGGGGACGACTTGATCCGTGCCGCGAGCTTGAGGAACGCCACGACGGAACCGGTGAAGGTGACCGCGCCGATGAAGACGCCGATGAACACCTCGGCGGAGTGGATCCCGAGCAGTTCCTGAGCCCCCAGCACCTTGGCCTCGGCACTGACCGTGCCGTCCAAGGTGGACTCGACGTGCAGGTAGCCGTTCCAGCCCACCAGCACCGCGGCCAGACCCACGAAGGAGTGCAGCAGGGCGATCAGCTCGGGCATCCCGGTCATCTCCACGACCCGGGCCCGCCACAGACCTATCGCGGCACCGATCGCCATGGCGCCGATCATCAACGCCAGACCGACTCCGGAGATGTCACGGTGGACCGCCAGCGCGATCGTCGCGGCCAAGGCCACCGCCATGCCGCCGATGCCGTAGGTCTTGCCGGCCTTGGCGGTCTCGTGATGGGACAGTCCGGCCAGCGCCAGGATGAAAAGCAGGGCCGCGACGATGTAGGCGGCCGCCGCGGCGGTCTCGACAGTCATCAGATCAGACATGACAGGGCCCTTCAGCTTCTCGAGAACATGGAGAGCATCCGGCGGGTCACCGCGAAGCCACCGAAGATGTTGACCGATGCCAGCAGGATCGCGATCGTCGACAGCACCGTGACCGCCGCGCCGTTCGGGGTCTCACCGTGGCCGATCTGCAGCAGGGCGCCGACCACGATGATTCCTGAGATCGCGTTGGTCACGCTCATCAGAGGCGTGTGCAGGGCGTGGTGCACGTGCCCGATCACGTAGTAGCCGATCACGATCGCCAGCGCGAACACCGTCAGGTGTCCCAGCAGCGCCGACGGGGACAGTGCCGTCAGCAGGAACAACACCGTGGCGCCGGCCCCAACCGCGGTGTACCGCCGCTGGATCGACACCGGCTGCTCGGCCTGGGAGCCGACCGGCTTCACCTCAGAGGATGCGGAAGCGGGAGCGGCTGCTGGAGCGGCGGACACCTGGACCTGCGGCGGCGGCCAGGTGCACTCGCCGTCGCGCACCACGGTCATCGACCGCTGCACCACGTCGTCGAAGTCCAGCACCAGCCGGCCGTCCTTGCCCGGGGTCACCAGCTTCATCAGGTTGACCAGGTTGGTGCCGTACAGCTGGGACGCCTGCGCGGGCAACCGACCGGGCAGGTCGGTGTAGCCGATGATCGTCACACCGTTGGCCGTGACCACCACCTCGTCGCTGACCGTGCCCTCGACGTTGCCGCCGCTCGCGGCGGCCATGTCCACGATCACGCTGCCCGAACTCATCGACGCCACCATCTCCGCGGTGATCAGCGTCGGCGCCGGCCGGCCCGGGATCTGTGCCGTCGTGATCACGATGTCCATCTCGACGATCCGGTCGGCGTACAGCTGGGCCGCGCGGGTGTTGTAGTCGTGCGACATCTCCTTGGCGTAACCCGTCGCCGACACCTCCAACTCGCCGGCATCCTCGGGCTCGACCGAGAGGTACTCGCCGCCCAGCGACCTGACCTGGTCGGCGACCTCCGGCCGCGGGTCGGTGGCGTACACGATGGCACCCAGGCTTCCCGCCGCACCGGTCGCGGCCAGACCCGCCACCCCCGCACCACAGACCAGCACCTTGGCCGGCGGCACCTTGCCCGC
Source organism: Streptomyces sp. NPDC059582 (assembly GCF_042735715.1). Taxonomy (NCBI): domain Bacteria; kingdom Bacillati; phylum Actinomycetota; class Actinomycetes; order Kitasatosporales; family Streptomycetaceae; genus Streptomyces; species Streptomyces sp. NPDC059582. The sequence continues at coordinate 147,311 of NZ_JBHWCC010000009.1, read as the reverse complement.
AGCCGTCACCTGACCGGTGAAGAACCGGCCGAAGACATGAGCGGCCTCCACCACCGCGCGGTAGCCCGCGATGTTCGCCATCGACGACAACACGTCCAACGACTGCGCCCGCGAGATACGCGGCACCGCGTCCATCGCCAACGCCGTGATCGGCCGCTTCGCCAGGTCCTCCACCAGCGCAGGGTTCAACGCCGGGCTCATGACGCCGATGACGGTCGCGCCCGGCTTCATCCCGTCCAACTGCTCGGACGAGAGAGCATTCACCCCGAGCACGACCTCCGCTGCCAGCGGGTCACCGATCCTCGCACCGGCCTCGGCATACGCCTCGTCCGGGAAGCTCGACAACGCACCAGCACCCGGCTCCACCACGACGTCGTACCCCAGCTTCACCAGCTGGACCACCGAGGCAGGAGTCGCGGCAACGCGCGTCTCGCCGCGGCGGGCTTCGCTCACGATTCCGATCAGCATTCCCATAACTCCAGGGTGTCGATGTTGCAGAGCACTCGGCGGAACCTCGGGTACACAAACCAGGAGCGCCATCCAAGGCGAGTGCGGACCTTGGACGGCGCTTGCCCGGGTGCCTGGGATCAGGCGACGGGCTTCGACAGTCCGCCGTCGACGCGCAGCACCTGGCCGGTCACGTAGGAGGCGTCATCGGACGCCAGGAACACCGCCGCGGCGCCGATTTCGGCGGGCTCGGCCCACCGGTCGAGGCGAATGCCGAGCCCCTTGGCCATGCCGGCCCGAACCTCTTCGGCGCTCTTGCCCTGCTGCTTGCCCATGCCCTCCGTCTTGGTGAGCCAGCCCTCGGTCTTCGTCATTCCGGGGGAGATCGCGTTGACCCGGATGTTGCTGGGAGCCGCCTCGGTCGCCAGGTAGCTCGTGAGCGCGACCACGCCCGCGTTCACGATGGCCGTGGGAGCGGTGTTGGGAATCACCGCGTGAGCGGTGGCGCCGACAACATTGACGATGCTGCCGCTGCCGGTCCGGCTCAAGTACGGGAGAGCGGCCTGCGAGACGCGAAGGAACCCGATCAGCTTCGTGTCGAAGGCCGAGGCGATGACCTTCTCGTCGACCTTGTCCAGGGTGGACGGCGCGAGCTGCGGCCCCGCGTTGTTCACGAGGATGTCAAGGCTGCCGTGCCACGCGTGCACCTCCGCCAGCACCCTGCTGACGGAATCCGTGTCGGTGACGTCCATGACGACGGGGAGCACGTCCTCGGCGCCGGCTCCAGCGGTGAGACGACCGGCCGCAGCCTTGACGGCAGCCTCGTCCCTGGCCGCGATCGCCACCTTGGCGCCACGCTCGAGCAGCGCCTGAGCGATGGCGAAGCCCAGGCCTCGACTACCACCGGTCACGAAAGCCGTGCGGCCTTCCAAGTTCCAACCTGCAGCCATGTTCGGCTCCTCCAGTCAGCGGGTCATTCCTTACCGTGGAGAGTGGATCTGAAGCGCCGAGGCCCCTGCAAGCGCGGTTAACGCAGGGTTCACGAGCGGCCTGTCGGGCCGTCTCGCACCTTCCGAACGGGTAACGGTGCGAGGCGGAGACTGCGCCCAGCCTGCACTGAGGTCGAAGGAGGGAGGGGTGATGGAGGTCCTCAGCCTCGCGGTACCCCAAGAAATACGGAGTGCCGGTGGTCGCCGCACCCGTGGAGCGCGCTCGCGCGCCACTGTTGCGATCGGGACCTTCGACGGCGTTCATCTCGGTCACCGCCAGGTCCTCCACGGGTGCGACACAGTGCTCACATTTGACCCTCACCCGCTGCAGGTGCTCGACCCACGCCAGGTACCGAGTCTGCTGAGCGATCGCCGACGGAAGCTTCAGAAACTTTGCAGCTTGGGAATCAGGCGCGTGGCGATCGTCCCGTTCGACCGAGCCTGGTCGCGGGTCTCTGCCGAGGACTTCATCGAGGATGTCGTTGTCGACCAGCTCGGCGCGGAGTTCGTCAGTGTCGGCCAGGGCTTTCGATTCGGCGCCCGGGGCGCCGGGACGACGACCACTTTCGAACAGCACCCCGAGCTCAGCACCCGGGTCGTCCCGCTCGTCACGTGGGGCCCTGCCCGTGAGCCGATCTCATCGACGCGCATCCGCAGGCTGATCTCCGACGGCGACGTCGAATTGGCCGCCGACCTGCTGGGAGCCCCCCTGGCCCTTCCGGCAGTCGTGAGCGACGACGGGCGGCTGCTGATCTCGCACGAATACGCGCTGCCCGCACCCGGGCTCTATCTCGGGTACGTCGACAGTCGTCCCTGCGCGCTACGAGTGCGTCAGGACCGCACGGTCGAGGTCAGGGTGACAACGCGGACCGGCACCCATGTCGAGGTGACGTTCGTGAAGCATGCCTCATAGGCCGAGCCGCCGTTCCACTGCTCCCGCAGGTGTTCGGGTTCCGCGGACCACGCGCCTGGGCGTGCGCCGTTCACAGCGCTTCCCAAAGGGAAGGATCGAAGTCGACGAGGAAGAGCGCGAAGTGGGTCCCGCCGACATCACCGTCGCGGTGTCGGACTTCACCTGGTCCGGACCGGTGTACCGGAAGGGCCCGAGGCCGACGCCTGCGAAGGCTGTCGATCCTGGCATCGGTGGCCACTCCCGGATGCCTGCAGGCGTCTCACACCCTCCTGAGCCGTTTAGTATTACTGCACACAGTCCTGGGCAACGTCCGGCGCCGATCAACGACCGCGCGTGGACCGCATGCCGGAATCGAGGAGGGAACGGACCCCGTGGAACCCGAAGCACGCGCTCGCCTGCGCGCCGCTCGCACTGCGGCAAAGCTCGGCGTTCGTGAGTTGAGTCGCCGCGTCGGCATCTCACCGAGCATGCTGTCCCAGATCGAGAACGGGCACTCCGAACCCTCGGTCGCCACTCTCTACTCCCTGGTGTCGGAACTCTCGATCTCGTTCGATGAGCTCCTCGCCGGACCGCGGGTGGAGCACCGTCCCGGCCCACCGACGCCCCCCGCGTCCCCTGTTGTGGCGCCCGACCAACGAGCTGTGCTGGTGATGGACAGCGGCGTCACCTGGGAGCGGCTTACGCCCAGCCCTGACCCGCTTGTCAACGCACTGCTCGTGACCTACCCGCCTGGCAGCAGCTCCTCCACGAACGGAGGGTTGATGATTCACCAGGGACGGGAGTACGGCTTTCTGATGTCGGGGCGCCTGACCGTCCGCCTCGGGTTCGAGACGTACAGCCTTGAACCCGGCTCGTCCATCAGCTTCGACTCTGCGGTTCCCCACTTGTACGTGAACGAGAGCGACGAGCCGGCGAGGGGCCTGTGGCACGTGGTTGCGGGCTGCGGTGCGTCGGGAACCGAGGGCTCGATCCCCACCTGCCACCCCACTGACGCCCGGCGGGGAGGAAGCCGCTCGTAAGGACCCGGCTGCTCAGCGGGAGTTGACGTCGCTCGTTCTCCAGGTGTTAAGTATTACTGAACAGCGTGTATCAGGCCTCATGCAGGCGGTGCACCTGCGTCTCCAACACCCGCGACTGTGCGCTTGGCAAAGGACTTGTGATGGCGATTCCGACGTTTGGACCGAACGCGGTCGACTGGGAAACCCGCGTCGACATGAACAGGCTCCGCGACGAGCGGCTGGCCCGTCTCCGCGAGTCGTTGGAGCGGTCCGACCTCGGAGCGGTCCTGGCCTTCGACTTCTCCAACATCCGCTACATGACCTCAACGCACATCGGCACCTGGGCAGTCGACAAGATGATCCGGTTCTCCCTGCTGGTCAGGGGAGGTGAGCCGATAGTCTGGGACTTCGGTTCAGCCGCCAAGCACCACCAGCTGTACAACCCGTGGTTGGACTACTCGAAGGCCCACGCGGACGGTGATCCGCACGGAGCCCATCACGGGGCCGATGCCCGCAACCCGAGTGGCGCTCGCGCCGGCATCTCGACGTTGCGCGGCGCCATCAACCCTCTGGTCGGCATGGGCGACTCCGTCGCCCGGAAGATCAAGCACGAGCTCGAGCTGTACGGGCTTCTGGACGAGCCGCTCGGCGTCGACGTCATCGAGCTTCCGGTCCTGATGGCCCTGCAGAACGCGGGCATCACGGTGGTCGACGGCCAGCAGGTGTTCCTGGAGGCCCGACGCATCAAGACACGTGACGAGATCCACCTGCTCACCCACGCTTGCTCGATGGTCGACGCCGCCTACGAGAACCTCTATGAGTTCCTCCGGCCGGGTGTGCGCGAGAACGAGTGCGTGGGTGTGGTGGCCAAGACGCTCTACGACCTCGGCTCGGAGTTCGTCGAAGGTGTCAACGCGATCTCCGGGGAGCGGTGCGCACCACACCCCCACGTCTTCTCGGACCGCATCGTGCGGCCCGGGGACCCGGCGTTCTTCGACATTCTGCACAGCTACAACGGCTATCGCACGTGCTACTACCGCACGTTCGCTGTCGGCAGTGCCTCATCCGCCCAACGGGACGCCTACACGCGCTGCCGTGAGTACATGGACGAAGCGATCAGCCTCGTCCGGCCCGGGGCCACGACGGCCGACATCGTGTCGGTGTGGCCGACGGCCCAGGAATTCGGGTTCCCCGACGAGGAAGCCGCCTTCGCGCTTCAGTACGGCCATGGTGTCGGGCTGTCGATCTGGGAGAAGCCGGTGTTCTCCAGACTTGTCTCCCTCGAGCACCCCGAGGTGCTCGAAGAGGGCATGGTGTTCGCGCTGGAGACCTACTGGCCGTCGAAGGACGGCTGGGGCGCGGCCCGGATCGAGGAGGAGCTCGTGGTGACCGCGGACGGGTGCGAGGTGATCACCAAATTCCCAGCGGAGGAGCTTCTCGTCGCCGGCCAGCGCTACTACACCGTCTCGGGACCACTGTCGACCCAGCGCGACTCCCAGTCGCATCTGAACACGGTCGCCGGGACCGCGTCCAGCCACCGAAACGGCTCTGCCGACCTCTGACCGACAGGCTGTCCCAAGCCCGTTGAGCCGCGGGGCCGCGAGCCGCCGATTTTGCCCGTGAGCCAGGTCCGCACACCCCCTCACGGAACTCCGTCTCCAGGTTCCACTTCTTGTCAGCAGAACCCTCGTCCGGCCCGCTGGTCACGGCCTTGCGTTACGAGGGGAACCTCACCCAGCCGCCCGACACCTTCCTCTCCCCTCCGCGCGGTGGAAAGCGCCGGCCGACCCGGCTCGGCCTTGAGGTCGCAGCGGAGGCGAGGTCGACGCGGCGTGACACGCACGATGCCTGCACTCTGCCCATCGACCACCGGCCCGTCGGCCGTACGGTCACGGCTCGGTGGGTGCAGGCGTTCGTCAGCCTCGTCGAGAAACCGTGCGGATCGTGACGTGACGTCCAGAGCGTTGAAGGACAAATGAGCCTGTCCGAGCAAGACTCTCAAGCGAAGACTCCCCCTGTCGCCTGGAGCGTGGCGCTGCGAGGTGCCGTACGAGGCAGGTCCATGGCGCAGACGACCACGGCCGCCCTGATCGTCGGGTCAACTCTGTTCATGGTCAACCTGTATGCGCAGGTCCGGGACGGCCCGTTCACGTGGGTACTCACGATGCGCATCGCCCTGACCTTCCTCGTGCCGTGGTTCAACGCGACGATGGGGATCGCGATCGGCTCGCGGAAACCTGGTGCCTCACCACGCTGTCAGAACGAGCCTGCGGATATGACCGGACCCCAGGAGTCTGCCTCACCTTCACCCCGATCCAGCCGCTTCCAGGCAGGATCCGTCGAAAGGTAACTCTCATGTCGCTGGTGCCTCTACTCACGTCCGATCAGTTCTCATCGGTCGACCAACCCGCTCTCGCCCAAGGGGTGAATCTCTACGGCGACGTGCTGAACACCTGGGCGGCCATCGGTAACAGCCCCGGCTTGCTCGCCAAATACCTGCCGTTCCTCGGGCAGCTCAACGGCCCGGGCGCGTTGGATCAGCGTGTGAAGGACCTGGTCGCCGTACGCGTCGCCGTCCTCAACCACTGTCGCTACACGGCGAGTCACCGATGCTCGTCCGCGCTGGCCAAAGGGGTGACGGTCGACGAGCTCGGCGCCGTTGCGAACGGTAAGCTCGAAGGCTTCACCGAGCAGGAGCGGCTCGCTCTTCAGCTGGCCGAGGAGATGACGGTCGCCCTTCCGACGGTCCCCCTGGAAAGTGACCACACCGGCGTCTCGAGGAGTGTCCGCGACGACGTACAGCGGGTGTTCGACGCAGCGGCGCTGGTCGAGCTTGTCATGTGCATCAGCGTGTGGAATGCGTTGTCACGCTTCCACCGTGTCATGGACTTCGAGATGGACATGCCGGAGGCACCCGCTCCTGTGGCAGCCCAGCTCTGACACCGCGTAAGGCACTGAGGCCGGTCAGGCAGGAGCCTGGCCGGCCTCACGCTGTGCGCGGATGAGCTGCACGCACGGCGAGCCGCCTGCGAACGTCCTGCGCTCATGGCGGCCGTCCCGCTCTCAGGCGAGGCGAGGCGAAGAGGTAGCGCGAGCCGTCGTGCGGGCCGTGAACCGGTGGTCCGCGGCACGTTGGAATCCCTAGTGCCCAGACAACATGTTGTGGTCAGGAAACTGCACGTGAGACATGAACAGGACCCGTCGGAACGCTGCTTCTCCGCGCCGACGCCGGCCCCGCCGCGCAAAGAACGCGCGGATGCGGCGCGCAACCGCGCGGCGATACTCGAGGCCGCCGCAAGACTGTTCGACGAGCATGGCGCGGACGGCCCCTCCATGGGCCAGGTGGCAGCCGCCGCAGGTGTCGGCAAGGGCACCTTGTTCCGTCGCTTCGGCGACAGATCCGGACTGGCCACCGCGCTGCTGACCGTCCGCGAGCAGGCACTGCGGGAAGCCATCCTGCACGGCCCTCCCCCACTGGGTCCGGGGGCCCCGGCGTGCGAGCGCCTCGTGGCATTCTTCGATGCCTACGTCGACCACCTGATCCAGCACCTGGATCTGGTCCGTACATCGGAGACCTCGACCGCGGGCGCGCGCTACCGGGCCCAGGCCTACCTTTTCTGGCACCGCCATGTGACGACCCTGCTCCACGCCGTACCTGACCCGCGGGCCGCCGCCCACACGCTTCTTGCCACGCTGTCCGCCGAACACGTCTCCGCGCTCCTCCCCGAACTCGGCGAGCACAGACTCCGCGCCTGTCTGACCCGCCAGGCCCGCATCGCACTGCATGAGCCCGGGAATCGCACTTCGCCGAAGGTCTACGGTCAGTGGCCTGCGTAACCTCCCAGGAACCTGGTCGAGTGCGTCAACCGGCTCCGATACAGCGCTACTTGCCTCGGCGATCCTCCAGGGCCTGCGCCCCCGGTGCACGCCGGGCGCGCCACCTCGACGGCGGCGCGTCGGCGAACGTGCCCGAGCTCCAGGGGGAGACGCTCGGCGCAGCCCTTTCGCTCCACCCCCGTTACAGGGGCTTCACCGCTCCTGCGAACCGGGGCCGCCGGCACGCCCCGTGTCGGTACACGAGCCCTCCTCCATCAGGCCCCTCCATGTTCAGGGCCTGGAAAACAGGCGCCCATCCGACGCGGCAGCCGAGCCGCAGACCTGCTCGTGATCATCCGTACGACCCTGACGGCCCGCCCGAGATTCCGACGGAACCGTCACGAAAAGCCGAGGTCAACGGCGTGTCGGCACGATTAACACCCCATTAACGTCGCCTGGCTAAACTCCAAGGAAATCAACGAAGCGTCAGCCGATTGTGGCACTGATTTCCCGGCTTCTAACCCGTTGAGGGCAGGTTCACAAAACGGGTTCGCCAATTCCCCGTGACGTTCTGTCGAGTGGAATGTGGATGGCAACCCGATAAGAACAGTCCATGCACGATGGTACCTGGTGAAGTAGAGAGGGTGGCGTTTGATGCGAACTGGCGACGAGTACTTGGAGTCCCTCAGAGACGGGCGCGTTGTCTGGGTCGGAGGTGATCGGATCGACGATCTCACGACGCACCCGAAGACCAGGGCAGCGGCCAAGAGCTTTGCGAAATTCTACGACCTGCACCACGAGCCCGAGACGCAGGACATGATGACCTTCGTCGACGACGACGGAGTGCGTCGTTCGATGATGTGGTTCCATCACGGGGACGCTGCGGGGCTGCGGCGCAAGCGTGTGTATCTGGAGACCGTGGTCCGGGAGCTCGACGGCGGATCGATCGGGCGGACTCCGTGCGCGAACAACTACGGCCTGGTCACCTACGAAGAGGACCCGCAGCCGTGGAGCGACCAGTCCGTGGGTACTGGCGGGCGTGACCTGACCGTGGGCATCCGCAAGTTCCTGAAGCTGGTGAAGGAGGGCGACCTCAACTGCGCCTTCGCCTTCATCGACCCTCAGATCGACCGGTCCAGGCAGCACGCGGCCAAGACCGCGCTGCGTGTCATGGAGACGCGCGACGACGGCATCGTGGTCAACGGTGTCAAGGCCGTGGTCACCGGTGCGCCGTTCGCCGACTACCTGCACATCGGCGTCTTCTACCGCCCGGGAATCGAGAGCGAGCAGGTCATCTACGGCGCTGTTCCGGTGAACGCGCCGGGCGTCACGATAACCTCCCGCGAGACGACGGTGCGTGAGGACCCCGCCAACCACCCGATTTCCTCGGCCGGTGACGAGCTCGAATGCACCGTCATCTTCGACAACGTGTTCATTCCGTGGGAGCTCGTATTCCACATCGGAAGCCCCGAGCACGCTTCGCTGTACCCGCAGCGCATCTTCGACTGGACGCACTACGAGGCGCTCATCCGGCAGATGGTCCGGGCCGAACTCATGGTCGGTCTCGCGATGCTGATGACCGAGCACCTCGGCACCTTCCAGATTCCGCCGGTCCAGGCCCGCGTGGCGCGTCTCGTCGAGTTCTACCAGACGATGCGGGCCCACGTGATCGCGTCCGAGACGGAAGGGTTCATCTCGCCTTCGGGGCTCTACAAGCCGAACGTCCTGCTCTTCGACTTCGGCCGGTCGTACTACCTGGAGAAGTACGCGGACATGAGGAACGAGGTGATCGACCTCGCCGGCCGCGCCTCGCTCCTGTTCCCGACCGAGGATCAGTGGAACAACCCCGAGCTTCACGACTGGCTGGCACCGCTGCAGGAAGGTGCGGTCGGCGAGCCCTATGACCGCCTGCGCATCTCGCGTGTCATCCGTGACCTGTTCCTCTCCGACTTCGGGGACAGGGTGAGCACCTTCGAGCAGTTCAACGGGACCCCGTTGCTCGGCACTCGGATGCGCACGATGACCCGCTCGGAGCTGTCACCCTCCGGGCCGATCACGCAGCTTGCCCGGAAGGTCTGTGGCCTTCCGGAGCCCGAGGCCCCCGAGGTGACGGCTTACACCGAGCAGGCCGAATATGCCCGACGCCTCGACGGCGTGCGGCTCGAGGGCTCACAGGTCCGCTGAGCCGACGACGGTGCAAGGGCGGTTCGTGGCGGTTGTCGGCCGCGAACCGCCCGCCCTCACCGTCACCCCTGGGCAGAGGCCCGATGAGGATCAGGAATAACTGGGCGAGGGATGCCGGCCCAGGCACCTTCGCGTGTGAACGGAGATAATGGCATGGCCTATTACATTGCCCGTGCGGCGGACCGGAAGTTCTTCGACGTCGAGGGCGTTCCGGGTCTTCGGCAGGCGCTCTTGGTCGGACACGAGCAGGGTGCTGATCACCTGGAAGTGAGCTTGTACGAGCTGGCTCCCGGGGCGACGACGGGCTGGGCGCGCTGCCCGTTCGAGGAGTCGTGGTTCATCACCGGCGGATCCGGCGAAGCAGCCTTCGCCGGGCTGCGCTACGAACTTGGTTCCGGCGACTACGGTGTGGCGCCTGTCGGCGTGGCCCACTCGCTCTCCGCCGGTGATGAGGGACTGACATGGCTCGGGGTACGCGCACCGAAGCCGCCGACGTTCGACGGAGCCCGTAGCAGCATCGCCGCCAAACCCGCTCCGGGTGAGAACCTCGGCCGGCCGTCCGAGACGGACCCCCGGCATCGCTTCGTCGGGCACTTCGAGGACTCGGACATGGCCCCGTACGCCCAGCTGTCGATGCCTGGCTACCACGGTCCCAACGTCAAGAACATCAGCCTCAGGATGATGGTCGACCAGCTCCTGGGAGCACAGCATCACACCGTCTTCGTGTGCGAGATCGCACCGAAGTCCGGCCCGGGCAAGGCGGCCAAGGTCCACTACCACCCGTTCGAGGAGATCTACTACTTCACCTCCGGCGGGATGCGAGGGACCCTCGACGGCCACGACGAGGTCATCCAGACGGGTGATCTGGTGTGGGCAGGCACCAACGGCACACATGGTTTCGTCAACGAACGGGACGAGCCGGCCCGCTGGATCGAAGTGCAGTCGCCGATTCCTCCGACTTCGGACGGCTTCTTCTTCCCGGACGACTGGAGCAAGGTCCCGGACGAGCACTGAGGATCACTGACGAGCACTGACGAGCACGGAGGCTCGAGGATCGATGGGTGACTCCGATTCCGACAGACCAAGCGCCTCCAAGGCGCCAGGTCGCCAGCATCGCGCGATCATCAGACGGAAACTGGCCATGCCGGAGCCTGGCAAAGGCGTCGTCGTCCGCGACCGGCTGAGTCAACGGTTGAAAGGGCTGCTCGAGCGCCACACTGTGGTGAATGTGTTCGCGACGGCCGGGGCCGGCAAGACCACGGCAGTGGCCCTGGCCGTCAGTGAACTCGACAGGCCCGTTGCCTGGCTGTCACTCGACGGTACGGAGCAGGCGGCGGGCCGGCTGCTCGTCTATCTCGAGGCGGCGGTCGAGGGCGCTGTCCCCAGCGAAGCCGATGTGGCGACTGATGCCCTGAGCAGCAGTCTTCACATCGGCGAGGCAGCCGGGCTGCTGGCTGAGAGCCTCCAGGGGAGTCGGCTCATTCTCGTGTGCGACAACGTGGAACGAATCGCCCCCGATGAAACGTGCATCGTCGTGCTGTCGTCCTTCGCCCGCTACCTGCCGTCCGGCGTGAACCTCGTACTGATCTCGCGTGTCGATGTCCGCCTCGACCCGGGCTCGACGAGCGAGCGTGACCGGGTGGGTGAGCTGGTCGAGAGCGATCTCGGTTTCGACGCTCAGGAAGCGGGCGCAGCACTTCGATCTGTCGGCCGTGTCGACGTGAATCCGGCTCAGGCGGTGGCGGCGACAGGGGGCTGGGTCACTGGCGTCCTGTTCGAGGGCTGGCGTCATGCGCGGCCGTGCGAGCTGGATCCCGACTCGCTGCGGTCCTATGTCGCAGCGAACGTCTTCAACTCGCTTTCCCTGGTCGAGAGGACGTTCCTCCTTCATACGAGTCTGTTGGAGGAGGTGTCCGTCGAGGGCGCCCAGGCCCTGGGGCAGGAGAACGCGGCGCAGGTCATGGTGGATCTCCGCGCCCGGCATCTTCCGGTGACGTGGTCCTCGGACGGTTCGCGAATGACGCCGCACCCGGTGTTTCGCGACTTCCTCCAAGAGGCTCTGGGGCGGGAAGAGGCCAAGACGCTCGGCGTGGTTCGCCGCAGGCACGCCGAGGTTCTGATCGCCCGCGGCGAGCACGAGGAGGCCGTCGACGAGTTGCTCCGGCTCGGTGACCTGGAGGCGGCTGGGCGGTCGGCTGCCGTGGCACTCCCCAGTCTCGTTGCACGGATGGACTTCGCGCCGGCGGCACGCTGGCTCGATGCCCTGGGAGCGTCGGTCCGGACTCTGACCCCGAAGATCGGATCGGTCATCCTGCGCGTCGCGTTCGCACTCGAGCAATCTCATCGTGGAGTGGAACTCGTCGATCGCCATGGCTACGGCTGGCTGCCGGAGCAGGGAGATCCCGACTTCGAAGAAGCCCACGTCCTGGCCTGTTGGTGCCTTTGGCACTCGGGGCGGATCAGGGACGCGCAGTCCATTGCCGACCGGCTGCCACCGGGTCGGAACTGGCTCATCGCGCAGACGCTGATCGCGCTGGCCACCGGCGAGAAGCAGCCCCCCTTTCCCGAGTACTCGACCATGCCGTCCGGCCCACTCGACGGTTTGCTGATGCGGCTTGCTTTCATGCGCGGTCGCCTTGAAGGACTCGACGACCCGGGTTCGTTCGATCCGTGGCGCACGGTACTCGGCGGCCCTTGGGTCGTCGCCGCGCTGCGCGCCACCGGGCGACTCGATGCCGCGATGTCGATGTTCGAACCTCGCAGTGGTTCATCGCAGCCGGTCTGGCTGCATGCCGTCGACGCCGTCGATCTCATGCTCGACCTCGGCCACGGAGAGGAAGCCTGCGCGGCCATCAAGCGAGGAAGGGAGCTCATCGCGTCGACCGGCTCGAAGGTCTACAAGAACATGAGCCTGCTCGTCGAAGCCAAGCTGTGGCTGCGCCTCGAGGGTGACACACAGCGTGCCGACCGCGTGCTGGCGGAGGCGACTGCCAACGGAGTCTCGGAGTATGCCCTCACCCGGGAGACGTGGCAGATGTGGTCGGGCCTGTCGATGCTCCTGCAGAACAGAGATGCCGAGGGACACGAGCACCTCTCGGAATGCCTCCGGAGCATGCAGCAGGGAGACCGCCATCTCGATCTGCCGACGGCTGCCGTGTACCTGGCCGAGGCACAGTGGCGTCTCGGCCTCGAAGATGAGTCCGACGCCACGGCCGAACTTGCGATGGACTCCGCCTCGACGCACAGAACGAAGCACCTGCTGCTGACGGCTCTGGCGGATGTCCCGTCGGTTGCCGCCAGGGCTGCGGACACCAAGTCCAGTCGCATGTCGCCCTGGCACGAGATCCTCGCGGTCCTGTCGGGCCAACATCCCGTACGCGTGAACGCGAGTACGCCCCGACTGGTGCTCGAGGAGTTCGGCGAACCGACCCTCACGGTCGACGGAAGCGTGGTTCAGCTTCGGCTGACGAAGAGTGTCGAGCTGCTCAGCTACTTGCTCTGGACACCCGATCGCAGGGCTACCCGCGAAGAGCTTCTCGGGGCGCTCTTCGGTGGCCGCAATGATGCCGCCGGCCGAAGCTACTTGCGACAGGCGCTCTACCGGCTTCGCGAGGTACTGCCCGACGGCCTGGGCCCGGCGCATGACGGCGACGTCGTTCAACTGGTCGGCCCCGCGCTGGCCATGGGTTCGGCGCAACGGGCCGTCGATCTCGTCGCCCAGGCCGGGAGGCAGGACGGAGAGATTCGTCTCCGGACTCTGTCGCTCGCCCTCAGCATTTCTGAAAGGGGGCCGTATCTCGCAACGGTGTCCGGGGATTGGGTCGTGGAGCGTCGGGCAGTCCTGGCGGAGACCATCTTGTCGGCTCGGGTCGCCGCGGCCAGGCTCGCGTATCGAATGAACCGTTATCGCGAGGCAAAGGGACTGGTCGACCACGTGCTTCGCGAAGACCCGTACCGCGAGCAGGCCTGGCAGCTCGCCATCGGGCTGGCGCATGCCAGCGGCAGCGATGACGCCGTGCTGGCGCTCTACCAACGGTACGTCGCGCGGATGCGGGAGCTCGGCGTGCCACCGTCCGACGAGGTTCGCCGACTTGTCGTGCGGCTGCGCCGTTAGCTCGGGCCGATTTCGCGTCGATAAACATGTCGTCAGTCACACTCAGGCCGGCTGGATACAGGAAACGCTCAAGCCATCTCGTCACAGGCAATGGAGGCATCATGGGTGCATCGACCGCGCAGGAGATGCGTGCCGCATTTCGCGGGGCAATGGCGCGCTTCACGACCGGCGTTACGATCGTGACCACCACAACTCCGAACGGACCGGCAGGGATGACAGCCAGTGCTGTTGCGTCTGTTTCCCTGGATCCGCTCTTGCTACTGGTGTGCGTCGGAAACACCCTTGCGACGAGGGACGCCATTTCCGGCTCCGGAGTCTTCGCCGTCAGCGTCCTTTCGCAGGGCCAGGAACGGCACGCGCTTCGGTTCGCGAGCCGGTGTGACGACAAGTTCGCCGGCGTCGGGCTGCGAACCGACCACGACCTCCCCATAGTCGACGGCTCAGTCGCTCATTTCGTTTGCAACGTGAGCGAAGAGATCGCCGGCGGCGACCACACGATCTTCATCGGCGAGGTGGTCAAGTGCGGTTACTCCGTCGCCCCGGAACCCCTCGTGTACTTCGGTGGAAAATTCGGCAGCCTCTGCGATCCCCGTTCCCATGCGCAGCTGGAGCTCGACTGGCAGCTCGCTTCATCGGTGTAGCAGGACTCCGCCCAGGCCCCAGGCCAGTACCGAGACGTCACCGTGAGGTGTCGGGCCTGGGTGCCATCAACAGCCCTTTGCGCACGTCGCGCACCCTATCCCCAGGAGATGAACGTGGACGTATCCGTGCTGGGCCTTGGCCAGATGGGATCCGCCATTGCCGAACGGCTCATCAACGCAGGCCACGAGGTCCATGTCTGGAATCGGTCGAAAGGCAAGGCCGACGGCCTGGTGGCCATGGGCGCGTTCGAGCTGGACGCCCCCCACGAGGCGTGGACCCGGTCAGAGGTCTGCATCACGATGGTCGCGGACTCCCGTGCCCTGGCCGATGTCGCGCTCGCGCCCGACGGGGGGCTCGCCCACACCGCGTCCGGCAAGGGACGGACGCTCATCGACATGAGCACCGTCTCCGCGGAGGTCTCCCGTGACGTGGCCGTCGCGGCTGCGGCCGGCGGCGTCCAGTACCTACGCGCTCCGGTGAGCGGGAACCCGGGTGTCGTGCGTGCCGGAAACCTCACGATCATCGCCTCGGGTGAGGACGCCGTCTTCGCGTCCGCCGAAAGCCTGCTCCGCGACATCGGCCCCCATGTGTTCTACGCCGGCGAGGGAGACGCTGCACGAATCATCAAGCTGGCTCTCAACCTCATGGTCGCCGGGACGGCCGAACTTCTCGCCGAGTGCATCGCATTGGCGGAGGCACACGACGTACAACGGGACAAGCTTCTGGAGGTCGTCGGCGCCTCGGCGGTCGCGTCACCGTTCGTGAAGTACAAGATCGGACCCCTCCTGGCGGACGACTACACGTCGACGTTCAGCTCGCGGCTCATGCGCAAGGACGTGGACCTGGCACTCGAGTCGGCGGCAGCTGGTGGAGTTCCGCTGCCGGTCACCGGCGTCGTACAGCAGCTGCTCCAGGCGTGCATCTCGACCGGGCTGGGGGAGCTGGATTTCATGGCCCTCCTCATCCGGCTTCAGCGCGAGGCCGGTCAGCGCTGAAGTGGATCGGGTGCCGGCCGTGTTCCCCCGTCACGGTCGGCACCCCCTTTCGAGTCCTAGCGGCCACCGCTGGTGCGGGTGGCCGGCAGGTCCTCGGGCTCCAGCACCGCGGCGACGGCGTGCTCGGTGCGCGCGTCCGTGGAGATGATGGAAGCCCCCTTCGGGGCGCGAGTCCAGATCGAACCGCTCAACCAGAAGCGATGGCGGACCCGTCGTGAGCTGTCCACCGCACTCTTCGAGCACCTGGAAATCTTCCACAATCGCACGCGCAAACACTTCGCCCCGGGCATGCTCGGTCCGGCGGAGTACGCACTACGCGCAGTACCTGTAGCGCGAAATCAGCTATCCCGACTCCACGTAACTGGGTCAGGCCGGAGTCCCTACCGAACCCGGGACTGTTCACGTAGACTCCGCGAGGAGCAATAAGAGCCGCGGAGGTTGGGCGATGTCGGAATGCATGGCCTGGGATGCTGGGAGAGGAGCCTGCTCCTGCGGACCTTCTCGGAGTTGCTCCGATGCTTGAATCCGAGCCCGGTCGAGCGAGTGAGCCAAAGACACCAGGTCGTCACCACCGCGCGATCATCAGGCGGAAACTCGCAATCCCCGAGCCTGCGAAAAAGGTAGTCCACCGCCAGAGGCTCAGCCAACGCATACACGAACTCCTCGACCGCCACACGGTCGTGAAAGTCTTCGCGACCGCCGGTGCCGGCAAAACAACCGCGGTGGTTCTGGCTCTTCGCGACCTCGACAGGCCTGTTGCCTGGGTGTCGCTCGACGGGACGGAACAGGCGGCGGGGCGTCTTCTCGTCTATATCGAGGCGGCTGTCGAAAACATAGTTTCCGGTGCAGCGGATGTCGCCTCGGATGCACTGAGCAGCAGCCTTCAGATCGGTGAAGCCGCCGGCCTGCTCGCCGAAAGCCTGCAAGGCAGTCGCCTCATTGTGGTCTGCGACAACGTGGAGCGAATCGCTTCCGACGAGAGCTGCACCGCGGTGCTGTCCTCGTTCGCCCGCTACCTGCCGTCCGACGCGAACCTCGTACTGATCTCGCGCGTCGATGTCCAGCTCGACTTCGTCTCGACCAGCGAGCGCGACCGGGTCGGCGAGCTGGTCGAGACCGACCTTGCCTTCGACGTCCAGGAGGCGAGCGCGGCACTTCGAACAGTCGGTGACCTCGACGTGGACCCCGCGCAGGCGGTGGCCGCGACGGCCGGGTGGGTGACCGGCGTCCTGTTCAACGGATGGCGCCATGCCCGGTCTCGCGAGATGGATCCTGACTCACTGCACTCCTACGTCGCCGCGAACATATTCAACTCGCTCTCCCTGGCCGAGCGAACCTTCTTGCTTCACACGAGCCCGTTGGACGAGATATCGGTCGACGGGGCCCGGGCACTGGGCCAGGAGAACGCAGCGCACATCATGGCCGACCTGCGGGGCCGATATCTTCCGGTGACGTGGTCCGCCGATGGTTCGCGCATGACGCCCCACCCCATGTTCCGCGACTTCCTACAGGTGACTCTCGAACGGGAGGACGCCAAGACGGTCGGGGAGGTGCGTCGCAGACACGCGGAAGTCCTGATCGCCCACGGCGCCCGTGAGGAAGCCGTCGATGAGCTGCTTCGGCTCGGCGATGTGGAGGCGGCCGGGCGGTTGGCCGCCGCCGCCCTCCCGAACCTGGTCGCGCGGATGGACTTCGCCCCGGCGGCACGTTGGCTCGATGCACTGGGTGCGTCGGTCCGGACCCCGACTCCGGAGATCGGTTCCGTCGTCCTGCGCGTTGCCTTCGCACTGGAGCAATGGGGCCGCGGAGTCGAGTTCATCGATCGGCACGGCTATGACTGGCTTCCGGAGCTGGGTGCTCCCGACTCCGAGGAGGCCCGGGTCCTGGCTTGTTGGTGCCTTTGGCACTCCGGACGGATCGACGAGGCCCGAACCGTCGGCGACCAGCTGCCACCTGGTCGGAACCGGCGCATCGCCGACACGTTGATCGCGGGCGCAACCGGCGAGGAGCCGCCCCCCTTCCCGGAACACTCGTCGACGCCCTCCGGCCCAGTCGACGGTTTGCTGATGCGCCTGGCCTTCATCCGCGGCCGCCTTGACGGACTCGACGACCCAGGCTCGTTCGACCCGTGGCGCACTATCCTCGGCGGTCCCTGGGTCGTTGCTGCACTGCGCGCCACGGGGCGTCTGGACGCCGCGATGGCCATGTACGAGCCTCGTCGCAGTTCGTCGCAGCCGGTCTGGTTGCATGCCGTCGACGCGGTCGATCTCATGCTGGACCTCGGCCGCGGCAAAGAAGCCTGGTCCTTGCTCAAACAGGGGCGGGACCTCATTGCGTCGACAGGCTCGAAGGTCTTCCACAACATGAGCCTTCTCGCCGAAGCCAAGCTGTGGCTGCGTCTCGAGGGCGACAGGCAACGTGCCGACCGTGTGCTGGCGGCGGCTGCTGCCAACGGCGTCTCGGACTATGCCCTGACGCGCGAGACGTGGCAGCTTTGGACGGGTCTTTCCATGCTGCTCCAAGGCAGGGACGCCGAGGCGCGGGAGCAACTCTCGGCATGCCTGCTGAGTATGCAGAGAGGAGACCGCCAGCTCGATCTCCCGACCGCTGCGGTGTACCTGGCTGAGGCGCAATGGCGGCTCGGCCTCGAGGACGAGTCCGACGCCACGGCAGAGCTGGCCTTCGTCGCCGCCTCGACCCACGGGACTCAGCACTTGCTGCTGACAGCGTTGGCTGACATGCCATCGGTCGCGTCCAGGGCGGCGGACACGAAGTCCAGTCGCATGTCGCACTGTCACGAAATCCTGGCCGTGCTCTCGGGCCGGCTCCCCGTGCGCGTGAATGTGAGTGCGCCGCGTCTCGTCCTCGAGGAGTTCGGAGAGCCGACTCTCACGGTCGACGGGAATGTCGTCCAGCCTCGCCTGACGAAGAGTGTGGAGCTGCTCAGTTATCTGCTCGGAAGCCCTGACCGGAGGGCTACCCGCGATGAGCTTCTCGGCGCGCTCTTCGGCGGCCGCAACGATGCGGCCAGCCGAAGTTACCTGCGCCAAGCCCTCTTCCGGCTTCGCCAGGCGCTCCCGGCAGACCTTGGGCCGTCGCAGGACGGGGATGTCTTCAGTCTGGTTGGCCCGGAGCTGGCGAGGGGCTCGGCCCAACGAGCCGTTGACATAGTCGCGCAAGCCGGAAGGCAAGACGGAGCGGTTCGACTCCAGACGCTCTTGCACGCCCTCAGCAGTACGGAGAGGGGCACTTTCCTGGCAACGGCGGGAGGTAAATGGGTCGCGGAGCGTCGCGTGGCTCTGACCGAGATTTTCGTGTCGGCCAGAGTCGACGCGGCCAAGTTGGCCTATCGACTGAACCAGCTGCGTGAAGCGAAGGGGCTGGTCGACTGCGTGCTCCGCGACGATCCCTACCGCGAGCAGGCCTGGCAGCTCGCCATTCAGCTCGAGTACGCCAGCGGGAGCGATGACGCAGTGTTGGCGCTTTATCAGCGGTACGTCGCACGGATGAGGGAGCTCGGCGTCGCGCCGTCCGACGAGGTTCGCCGACTCGTCACCCAGCTGCGCCGATGAGAGCTCGCGCAGACAGGCGCGACTGAGACGCGTGTCGGAAGTGTTCCAGGTCGGCTCGCACGAGCGTGCGGGGACGGAGTTACCGCTCTGTCGGACCGGTCGAGCCGAAGGCCGTGGTCCGGCCCGACAGCGGGGGCTGCCGGATCAGCTCGGCGGCCGACTTCGGAAGCCGGGTCGCCGAGCGATCGGCTGCGGAGCCGGCGGAACCGTTCACGTTCGTGGTGGGCATGGACGATGTGCTTCGGCCGGCGCCACGTCGAAGCGAGCACGTGGCTTGCGCCGGCGGAGCAACCCGGCTGGCGGCGGCCCAGCTGTCGGCGAAGTTCCGGCGCGGTCGGCGCACCCCGCACCGCACCGAGTCCGCCGGCAGCACCCCATAAGTTCCTCGACAGGCTCACCGCGCGCCGACGGTGGCTGTCGCACTCGGTCGGAATGACCATCACCGAGCGGATCCGCCAGGCAGTACGTTCCGGCGCGGATCGTGGGGGCGTGCGTGTCGCTGGCGAAACGCGGTCCGGTGCACGCGTCGAAGTCGGTGAAACGCGACTGGGACTGCGCCGCCGTCGGCGGCCCCGCGCCGAGGACCGCATCCCAACGGTCCGCTCAACCGGACGTACCAACCTGCCTGTTCACGACACCGGGCAGAACCAGGTCTGGCTGGAGCCATGAACCCCGGCGCCCACCCGATGCGACAGCCGGGCCATCAACCTGCCCACAAGCAGAAATCTCCGCTCCCGACGAGCAGAAAGGGCCCGTCGGTGAACTGACGAACCCTCATGCAGGATCGAGGTTGGACACCGAGCTAACACCCCCTTCGCGGCTGGTTAACACCGTGACCGCGACGATGAGCCGCGTTCCTGGACAACTGGAGGCATGACCATGAGGACCGGTTCCGAGTACCTGGAATCTCTGCGCGACGGGCGTAACGTCTACATCGACGGTGAGCGCATCGACGATGTGACGACGCACCCCCTGACCCGCGGGTACGTCGCGCAGGCCGCTCACTTCTACGACCTGCATCACGAGCCCGAGAACCAGGACTCCCTGACCTTCGTCGACGAGGACGGCACGCGACGCCCGATCGGCTGGTTGTATCCGCGAGACCAGCACGACCTCGAACGACGGCGCGACTATGCCAACCAGGTGATCCGCAGCTTTGCCGGCGGCGCGTTCGGCCGCCTCCCCCAGAGCAACAACGGCAACTGGTACGCCCTCGTGGACGACACCGCCCCGTGGGCCGACCTGTCCAAGGACACGCCCGCGCACGTCGACCTCGCCCGCAACATCGTCGCCGACTTCGAGGCCAACCGCGACGCGGACCTCTGGACGGTGCCCCTGCTCAACGACGTGCAGCGGGACCGCTCGGACCCCGGGGCGGCCGCGCGCAACCCGATGCTCCGCGTCAAGGAGCGCAATGACGAAGGCATCGTGGTCGAGGGCTGGAAGGGGGTCTCCACCGCGGTCATATTCGCCGACACGATTCTGCTCGGCAACATCGTGAAGCCCGGGACAGAACCGGAGCACATCATCTGGGCGAGCGTGCCGGTGAACCACCCGAAGGTCACGCACGTGGGACGCCGTTCCAACGCCACATCCGCCGAGTCCGGCTTCGAACGGCCTCTGTCAAGCCTCGGCGACGAGCTCGACTCCATGGCGTACTTCGATGACGTCCTCATCCCGTGGGAGCACGTCTACCACCTGGGCAACGTCGATCACTCCAGGTTGTACGCGCAGCGTACGTTCGATTTCGAGCACGCCGACACCCTGCACCACATGATCGTCAACGCGGAGCTCATGACCGGACTGGCGGTTCTGGTCGCACAGACCACGGGAACGCTTCAGCACCCGGTCGTGGGATCCGACATCGCCGACCTCGTCCGCTTCCACGAGACACTGCGCGCCTTCACCATCGCATCGGAGACGACCGCGTTCGTGACGCCCAGGGGACTGTGCAAGCCGAACAACATCTTCTACGACTTCGGCCGCGCACACTACCTGGAGAACGTGAACCGGCTGACGGAGAAGATCGTCGAGATGTGCGGGCGCTCAGCGGTGCTGTCGCCGAGCGTCAAGGATTTCGAGGTTCCCGGGATCGGCACCAGGCTTCTGGAGATGTTCCACGGCACGACGATGAGCGCACACGACAAGGTGCGACTCTTCAAGTTCGTGCAGGACCGGTTCCTCAGCGACTGGGCTGGACGCTTCAAGTCGTTCGAAAGGTTCCAGGGCACGCCGTTGTTCCTCATCAAACTGCTGACGATGCAGCGCATCTCGACCGACCCCGGCGGCTCCATCACCGAACTCGCCCGCGAGGCAATCGGTCTCGGCACCTCCGACGAGATGACCGCACGCGTCGTCGCCGAGCGCGAGGCGTTGTTCCCCTCGGCAGCTCCTGTCGCCCCCGTACCCGCGCGCGCTCGGGCCACCGATGCCAACCAGGGCTTCTCGCTGGACGACAAGGATCAGCCCGACTACATCAAGACCCAGGACGCGTGATTTCCACCGATGTGCCCGGCCCGGGAGTTCCCCGGGCCGGGCACGTCGGCAGCGTGCTTCGCCCGGCGGCGATGCAGGAGGCCGTCCATGAACGCGCTTCAGCCTCCGTCTCTGGACGGCGTGTTGGCGCATCAGCCGTCCGATGCGTTCCCGGTTCACCACCAGGCCGTTCGCGACGTCGTGGGCGCCACCCAGTACGCCGCCCGCCCGAGCCGCCGTCGGCCCTCTCTCCACACCGTGGGGAGAGGGCCGACCGTGTTCGGCCAAGCGCAACCGATTCCCTGGCTGTTCGTGACGGGGCACGTCCCTGGATGTTGCGGGTCATGACCCTGTCGACGCTCATGCGACGGGTGCGGGGGAATGACTTCCGGTAGCGCCGTGCACGAGTGCCTGTTCTGCCTGGGCGAGTCTGCGGATCGCCTGGACCAGTTGGCTGGATGGGAGCGTGTACGGCAGTCGGATGTTGCGTTCGAACGCGCCTCCGATCCCAAATCGTGGCCCGGCCGCGATCGTCACTCCGTGGTCAGGCGCGATGGCTGCCAGCCGCGAGCTGATGGGCTCGGGGAACGTCGCCCATAGCGTCACACCGCCGGCAGGTTGCAGGGCGTGGACGTCCGGTAGGTACTCGGTGAGTGCTTGCCGCAGGGCGTCACGTTGCGATCTGAGTTGCTGCAGGGTGTCGGACCGCTGGGTCCGGTGCTCGTTCAGGAGGACGGCTGTGGCGAGCTGTTCGACGACGGGGGTGCCAAGGTCTGTGGCGGGACGCGCTTGTTCGACGCGTTCCAGGAGAGAGGGCAGCGCGCGGATCCAACCGATGCGGAGGCCGCCCCAGATGCTCTTGGACACCGAGCCGATACTGATGGCTGTCGGCATGTGCACCGCGAGGGGTTCCGGGCTCGGAACGTCCAGAGCCAGATCGGTCATGGTCTCGTCGACGACCGTGGGACAGGCGAGCCTGAGCTGTTGGCGGACCCTCGTGGGCATGTACAACCCAGTCGGGTTGTGAAAGTCAGGAATCAGGTAGGCCAGGTTCGCGGCTCGCCCTGCCGCATGGAGTTGCTCGATGTCCCAGCCGGACGATGTCACGGCGACGGGCAGAAGCCGGGCGCGCGCTTCAGTGAATGCCGTGATCGCGTGTGGGTAGGTCGGGTGGTCGATGAGGACCTTGTCACGTGGCGACAGGAGCAGGCGCGCCAGAAGCGCCAGCGCGTGCTGGGCGCCGTTGGTGATCAGGATGTGATCGGGGTCGGTGGGCAAGCCTCGCCGCTGGTACCACTGGGCGACCGCTTCGCGCAGCTCCGCGGTGCCGTACCGGTCGTAGCCGTGCCGCTCGAAATGTCGTGGCAAGTGTTCGAGGGCCGTCGCGAACGCGGCGTGGAGGATTTCGACGGGCGCGGCCGGCGCGGCGAAGGACAGGTCGATGGTCTCCGTGCCGGTGCGGACCGGGTGCCCGGCCGTGGTGTCGTCGGGCAGCCGCACCGTCGCCCTGGTACGCGCCTGTGTGGCGAGGTATCCGTGCTCGACCAGCGTGCGGAATGCGGCCCCGACGGTGGTTCTGCTGGTGCCGAGCGCGAAAGCCAGGTCGCGCTCGCTCGGCAGGGCCGCACCGAGGGAGAGGCGTCCATCCAGGATGAGCAGACGCAGCCTGTCGGAGAGACGCTGATGCGCCGGCCCCGGCCCTTCCTGCCACGTCCCCAGCATCCGTGCCACTGCGTGCGAGCTGATTTTCACCAGACCAGCATAATTCATCTGGCTATGGAATCAGGGTCCAGATCGCCCGGAGACTCGCCGTATGGCACCTCCTGCTTCCACAGCACACACCTCCGCCCCAGCTCGTCACGACCCACCAGTGCTACCGCGTATGAACGCGTTCGCCCAGATCCGGGCGCCCCGGAAGGCACGTCGGATCCCCCAGCTCCTGTTCGGTCTGATGGGGTACGGGGCCGCCGTGATGCTGCTCGTCCAGTCCGGACTCGGCGCGGCCAGCTGGAACGTATTGACAGAGGGCACAGCAAAGTCCCTCGGAATCTCGTTCGGCTGGACGACAAACCTGATCTCGCTGCTTGTGCTCCTGGCATGGATCCCCCTCCGGGAACTGCCTGGGCTCGGCACGCTCCTCAACGTGGCGATCGTCGGGTTCGCCGCCGACGCCACCGCGACTGTGCTCCCCCACCCACCTGGGCAACTCGCCGCGTTCGGATATCTCGCCGTCGGCCTTGTCGCGCTGGCGTTCTTCGACGCGCTCTACCTCGGCGCACAGTTCGGGGCGGGGCCACGCGATGGCATCATGACCGGTCTCGTTCGGATCACCCGCCTGCCTCTCGCCACGGTGCGCACCGGCATCGAAGCCGCCGTAGCCTGCGCCGGCTGGCTCCTGGGGGGAACCGTCGGGGTGGGAACCGTGCTGATCGCAGTGTGCATGGGACCTCTCGTCAGCCGCTTTCTGCCGCTGGTAGCGGTCGCCCTTCCTGCGGCTCCTGAACACACACGGCACAGCGGTGATCGTGAACGAGACGCATGCAGTACCGTCCCGGCCTCATCGGCGGCCTTGTCACCAAGGCCGGGCTCGACCGCCAACCACCGCCACCGCCACCGCAGCTGAACCAGGATCTCTAGAACAGCAGTCCCAGCAGCCCGATCAGCCAGAACAGCGCCGGGAGGCCGAGAACGACACCCCACACACCGGTCGCAAGGAATGCGGCAAGGGCGATCCCCAGCCAGGCGACACGGGTTGGCGCGAGCACGCGCGAGGAGTCCTGCGGGTCGTATCGAATCTCGTCTCTGCGGCCTCGCACTTGCCCGCGCGCCGTGATCTTCCGGCCCTCCAGCGTGCAGAAGTGGACGATGTAGGCGCTGGTGGCCTCGCTGTACGGGTCGGACTCGAACCGCGCCTGAACCGTGATGCCTCGCCGCCACATCACCCATAGCGTGTCCAGCTCGGCCATGCCCGCACACAGGCGCAGCAAGGCGATGCCCGGCGGCAGCAGCAGCCAGGCGACGGGGCCGAGAAGACGGGGCTCCACCGGCAGCCACACGGCCAGGGGAAGCCCCACAAGGACGTACCACAGAGCGCGCCGCCACCAGGGGTTGCCGTTTCGCACCCGGTTGCATAGACCCGCCAGTACCCGCAGCGGCCATACGCGCACCGACTCGCGCCGGATCGCCTGCGGGTTGCCCGCAGCCCCCGCGTCGCTCACGATCGCTTCGATCTCGGCGCCGAGCGCGGCGACCACCGCCGTATGACGGTGCAGGATCGTCAGGGCCGCGTCGGGCTGCCCCTCTTCGAAGAGACCCACGGTCAGCGACCGTCCCTCGACCGTGACCTCACGGATCTGCGACCCCGGCACGGTGACGGTCGTACGCCCGTGCCTCCACTGCAGCGCAGCGTGCTCCACCCACACCCGGGTGCGGCCACTGACCAGAACAACCCCTGCCGGCACGGCGTTCGACTCCCCCACAGCAGCGCATGATAGCGCCACACCAGGCAACGTTCGCCTCACCAGGGAGGAGCAGCCTGGCCCACCTCGCAGGGAGTGTCAGTAGGCGATGCGTTGCTGACGCCGACAACTCCACTCACGGTGATCAATGGGGGTCCGATGCCTGGTGAACGATCAGGGTCCGACTTGTCCTCGGTCGGCTTCGACGCTGCTTGGTGTGCCACCGACCTGGGTGAATACCGGCCCTGCCGCTACACCTACGAGTACTACCCCTACGAGAGCCTGCCACCGCTCGACTGCACCGAGTTCACGGGCGCCTTTCAATGGCTCGGTGGTACCGGCGAACCAGTTCCCGAACGGGTCACGGCGCTCCCGCACGGAGCCTCGCGGCCAAGGGTTTGACGCTGCCTCGGGACTTCGTCACCTTCCAGACCGACTCGAAGCTGCGCTGCTCGCTGGACGACGTCTCTGTGACCGGCTGCTGGACCGACATCTCGAAGCCCCTGCCCAGTCCGGTCGAGCCTGGTGCCTTCCTCGTGCGATTCCTGCGTGATCAACAGGACTGCGTCATCTGGTACCTCTACCTCCGTCCTTCGGGTGAGGCGTTCGTGGTGCACTCCTATCTCGACTACGAGTACGAGGCACGACGCGACGGGGAGGAGGCGGAGGCCGATCTCGACGATCCGGAGGAGCAGAGGGCCGCAATCCTCTGGTGTGCACCTTCGTTCGAGGAGTTCGCTCATCGGTTCTGGATCGAGAACCGTCTCTGGCATGCCCTCAACGACAATGGCCTGTCCGGACTCGAGCCTCAGCTGCGTGACTACTTGCACCACTACGCGCCACCCGGGATACCCGCGTGACCGTGCAGTGAACGAGGTCCGGCGCGTCGTAAAAAGACGGCGGCGGAACTGGGCGCCTGGCTCTGCTTCGACGACGGGGCCGGCCAGGGGTTCTGACCAAGGATGGAGGCATCCTCAGCATGAGTAGTACCGAGCTTGTGGGACTACTGGGAGTGGAAGTCATGTACGAGCGGCACTCGGTGAACAGGGTGGTCTGTCACGCCCGCTGTATCAGTGTGGGGCGGAGCGTCTTCCCCGGCGATTCGGTGCTCCCGGTGGACAGCCCACCGGATGACGGGGCTCCCCCGGCCCGGGTGCTCCGGATGTACCGAGAACCCTTCGGGGAGTTCACCGAGCTGACCCCCGGCTGGAGCGCCGTCGTCGAACTCGAGGGCATGGACCTGTCCTGGGTGCAGCCCATGGCGAAGCTTCGAGTGGTCCCGCCGACGACCGGCACGGATCAGGAACATGCGCGCTGAGTGCCGTCCTCGGCGACAGCCGACCAGAACCGGTGCCGCGGTGATCGGCCCGACGCCAAGCATTTCAGGTGCCGCCCGCCTTGATCACAGGTCAGTAGGGCAACTGGCGCGAGAGCACGTGAACTTCCCAAGCCGAGAGCGCGGGCCTGGACTGACAGGCTGTTGCCGGAGGGACCTTCAGTTTCCCCCTTCTCGTCCTCGCGCGCCGCGGGGTCGTCGAGGATTCCGACGAGCAGGACCGCCCGATTCTCAGGCGAGGGATCTCCAGCCGCGATGAGTCCTGCGGCGTCCGGCGGTCGTACTGTCGAAACCCGTCACCGAGGAGGACTTCTGATGCGCAGCGTGACCTATTCGATGGGTGTCTCACTGGACGGCTACATCGTCGGGCCGGACGGCGGCTTCGACTGGACGCCGCCCGACGAGGAGGTCTTTCGCTTCGCTACCGACGAGGTGCGAGAGGCCGGTGTCCACCTGTTGGGACGACGGCTGTACGAGACGATGCTGTACTGGGAGACCGTCGACCAGACTCCGTCGCTCGACTTCTCGACGCTCGAGTTCGCCGCGGTCTGGAGGGCGCTCCCCAAGGTGGTGTTCTCCACCACGCTGTCGGCGGTGCAGGGCAATGCCCGCCTGGCCTCCGGCGGCCTGGCGGAGGAGATCGCGCGATGGCGAGCCGAGCCGGGGGACGGCAACATCGCGATCGGCGGTGCGACTCTCGCCGCCGAGGCGGCCGCGTCGGGTCTGATCGACGAGTACCGGGCCAGGGTCTACCCGGTGCTGGTCGGCGGCGGCATTCCGTTCTTCCCCCAGCACGAGCGCCGGGTGGATCTCGAACTCGTCGAGACCCGCACCTTCAGCTCAAGAGTCGTCTACCTCCGCCACCGCGTGGCGCGCTAGACGACTCGTCCGCCGAACGCGCGCCCGGAGGACCTGCCACTGCGCCTGCGCAAGCCGGAGACATGACACGCAGTGCCCCTGCTGTCGTGCGCCGGCTCTCGCGCGATCACCCGATCAGGTACCCAGTTCGACCAGACCAACCATGTGATCGATAAGCGGCTGGCGTCTCAGGCCGTGAGTTTGAGAATGGCCAGCGTGGCGGCGACGTCCTCGCGTGCGGCCTCGTCCAGCCCGCGCAGCGGGCGCGGCAGGTTCGGCTCCCTCGTCAGGCCGAGGTGGGACGCGGCGGCGGACATGACACGCAGGCCGCCGTACCGACGGAACAGCGCCCACAGCGGCTCGAGTTCGTCGGACGCCTCCATGGCCGACTCCGCGTGGCCGGCCTGGGCGGTGCGCGTGAGGGCGAGCGCGGTCTGCGGGAACATGCCGCCGATGACCGAGTACCAGACGTCGCACCCGGCGTTCAGGCCGCGAACGCCCGCCCAGTCGCCGCTCACACCGAGGGTGACCGTGTCCGGGATCAAGGCGCGCAGCGTGTCGACTCGGGCCTTGGCCCCAGCGGCGTCGTCGGGCACCGCGGGGATCTTGATCGAGCCGACGTTCGGCAACCGGGCGATACGTCCGTGCAGTTCGTCGCTGAAGTGCACCTGGGTGGTGCGGGGATTCTCGTACACGCACAACGGCACGGACAGCTCGCGGGTGACGTCCTCGTACAGGCCGAACACCTCGTCTTGGGTGAGCGGTTGATACGTCACCGGTGCGAGCAGTACCCCACGCACCCCGGCCTTCTGGGCGTCCTCGGCCAGGGCCAGGACGTGAGAGGTGCGCACCGCGCCGATGGAGACGATGACAGGGACTCCGTCGGCGGCCTCGACCGCGACCTTCGCGGCATGGGCGCGCTGTTCGCGGGTGAGGTAGGCATAGCCGCCGGTGGAGCCGAGCGCGCCGATGGAGTCCACGCCGGCGTCCGCGAGGCGAGCGACGAGCGCGGCGTACGCCGTGTAGTCGATGCCCTGCTCGTCGGTGGGTGTGAGCGGGAAGGCGCTGAGGCCGCGGAACATGTTGGCTCCCGGAAGCGGTGAGAACGGGTGGTGGTCGGTTGGCCGCCGTGCGTCGCCGTGGGTGTGGTGCCGGAAGGTGACGGAGGCGATGTTCGGGATGATTGCGGCGTGTACGCCTTCAGCGGGCTTGGATCTGCGGCGTCCGCACCGCAGGTCGGTCCAGCTGGACTGTGCGCCCGACAGGCCGAGCGCACCCCGGGTGCCGTCGCGCCGTGTCTGGTCTCCTTCTCCCGGCCTATTCGTCGATCGCTGCTCTCGACGGACGTCCGCCGGCAGTCGCCCGCGTGGATCCACCCGGCCTCGGCGTCACCCGCGAATCGATATACCCGCGCTCCGATCATTATGTTTCACAATGAAACCAGTATCACGGCAACCGTCCGCGTTCAAGCAGAGCGACCACGAGCACACATCCAAGACATATGGTTTAATACTGAAACTAGTAACTTCGGGAGGAGGCTTACGTGCGTAAGACGGACCTCAGTGAGGCTTCCTGCCCCATCGCTCGTTCGCTGAGCGACATCGGCGACTGGTGGTCGCTCCTCATCGTCCGGGACGCGCTGTCCGGCATGACGCGGTTCAGCGAGTTCCAACGCAGCCTCGGCTGTGCCAAGAACATCCTCAGCGCCCGCCTGGCCAAGCTCGTCGAGCGCGAGGTGCTCACGCTTGCTCCGGCATCCGATGGCAGCGCCTACACCGAATACCGGCTGACCGAGAAGGGGAAGGCCTTGCGAGTGCCCCTCGTCGCGCTGCGGCAGTGGGGCGAGGCCAACCTGTTCGACGCGGACGAGGAGCGGCTCAGCCTCGTCGACAGGCGCGACGGCCGGCCCGTGGCCCGCCTCGAACTGCACGCTCATGACGGCCGCGCCCTCGGTCCGGACGACGTCGAGACCCGTAGTCAACCCGCCTGACCCGCCCCGGCACGCCGGCACCCGCTCCACACCCCGCCGCCCGACCAGGCTTCCCACGCCGCCCGCAGCTGTCAGCGGAGCCGGCGGGCGGCCTGGCGGCTCCTGCGCAGCGGGCGGGCAGTCGCGGCCTGCACGCGGCGGCGGGCGCCTGACCTCGGACACGGGAGCGGCCACGATGGCTCCATTCGCGCGCACGGTGTCGTAGCCCCACGGCACCATGACCCTCCGCGGTCTTCGACCCGCGCGTGCCTCTCACTAATCAGCCGGAAGAGGGTGCGGGCATGGCGCTGCGGTCGCGGCGCGGGCCGGGAACATCACCAGCGAGGTGCGCCGTCGGCGAGCTGCAGTTCGCCTCTGCCGAACGAGAAGCTCTCGTTCGGGACCGGGATCAGCGCGATGAAGACATCGTCGGGCGACACGTCCAGCACCTCGACCACCAGCCTGTTGATGGCCGCGGCCACTGCCCGCTTGTCCTCGAGAGGCCGGTGGGCACCCAGGAGAAGGGTGATGATCATGGCATCGCCGCTGCGCTGCATCCCCATGAAGGTCGGATCCAGGGACAACTCGCCCTCGCCATGCTCGCTGATCATGATGAAGCGGTCACCCTCGGGGATTCCGAGCCCCTGCACCAGCGACTGGTTGAGCGCGTCGGCAAGTGCGCGCTTCTGCTCCGGGGAGTAGCGGTTCGCCGGAATGTGGGCGTTGAAAACGGGCATGTCATGCTCCTTCGGAAGTGCGGTGTCGTGGTCGGGTTCTTGAGAGATCAGCCGGATGACGGGCGGGGCACCCGCCGCGCCGTCCGGCGAATCACCAAGGCGCGCGGCTTCCCCGCGGGACCCCTGATGGGATCGGCCGGGATCTTCCGCCCGTGGCGCCTCAAAGCTCGCCGAGTGCCGTGCCGAATTCGAGTTCCGTCCGCGATCGCTCCTGCATCCCACGCTGCATGAGGGCACCGATCCGGGCGGAACTCGATGTGTCCCGTGCCAGGATCTGGAAGAAGCCCGAGTCGACCTGCACGTCTTCCTTGGCCGGGAGACCGGCCGCGTTGATGCGGCGCTTCGCGAGCCGTACCGCGGCTTCCGGGAATCCCGCGATGCGCTTCGCGAGGCGCTCGACGTACGGCGTCAACTCCCCCTCCGGCAGTGCCTTGTTGACCACGCCGATGCGCTCGGCCTCACGCGCGTCGAGGTCGTCCGATCCGAGGATCACCTGCATGGCCTGTCCGCGTCCGGCGAGGCGGACGAGCTGCTGGACGGCCCCCGCGCCCGGGAAGAGCCCGCTGCCCACTTCGATCTGGCCGATCACGGCCTGCTCCAGGGACGCGAACCGCATGTCGCACGCGTAGAGGAACTCCGCCCCCGCGCCGCGGGCCCGGCCCTCGAGGACCGCGATGGTGACGGGGCGAGCCTCGCTGAGCCGGCGGTACAGCGCGCCGAGGCTGATGTCGTCCGGGCCGCCGGATGTCGCCGCGACAGCCGTGTACTCGGCGATCCGCCGAACATCCACGTGCGGGATGAAGAAGTCGGGGTCGGCACTGCGGAACACCACCACCCGTGCGCTGCCGTCGGCCTCCGTGTCGTCGAGCAGCGCGATCAGGTCCGCGAGGAACCGCTCGTCGATCAGGTTGAGGGGTGGGTTGTCGATCGTGGCCCACAGAACGCCATCGTTCAGTTCTGTTCGGATTGTCTCGTAGTGGCGCATATGTCAGCACTCCTCAGTGAATGTCTGTTGCAATACGAAAGCAACGTACTCTAGGCTGACATCGCTGGTTTCAAAATGCAACCAGAACCTTGAGGGAGTTCCCCCGATCCGCTCGACGCCTCCCGGGCCCCGCCAGGATCCCTACGCCGCCGCGGTGACGAACCCGGCGCCGACGATCGCCCGGCGTTCCCCGGGAGGGCAGTGAGCCGTCGACTCGTGGCCCGCCCGGGCCAGGGCGGGTCGCTCCGCGCACGACGGACATCCGATCGACGCCCCGCCGTCGTCCATCCCGCAAGGTCGCTACCACCTAAGGAGAATCACCATGGTCCAGCGCACCGACGAGCTCGTTCACCTTCCCGACGGGACCGTGCTGCACGCCTGGCTGTTCCTCCCGGACGGCTCCGGACCCCACCCCACCATCACGATGGCGCACGGCTTCGGCGGCACGAAGTACCACAGCATCGAACCCATCGCCCAACAGCTCGCGGAAGCCGGATTCGCGGTCTCGCTGCACGACCACCGGGGCTTCGGCGACAGTGGCGGCGCCCCCCGTCACGACATCGACCCCTACCAGCAGATCGAGGACTGGCGACGCGTCATCTCCCACCTTCAGACCCTCGACACCGTCGACGGCGACCGCATCGGCCTGTGGGGCTCCAGCTACGCCGGCGGACACGCCTTCGTCCTGGCCGCCACCGACCGGAGGATCAAGGCCGTCTACTCCCAGGTGCCCACCACCAGCGGCTCGGAGACCAGCCGACGACGCGTTCCGCCGCACCTGACCCGGCAGCTCGATGAGTCCTTCGCCGCCGACGAACTCGCCCAGGCCCAGGGCAAGCCTCCGGCCACCCAGGCATTCGTCAGCGACGACAGTTCAACGACCGCGTCCTACCGCGCCACCGACGCCATCAACTTCTACCTCGGGCACACCGCGCCCGAGGGACTATGGGAGAACCGCGTCACCATCCAGTCCAACCGGCGCTTCAGGTCGTACGACCCCGGCCACTGGATCGACCAGATCTCCCCCACCCCCCTGATGATGCTGGTAGCCACCCACGACACGGTCGCACCCACCGACCTGGCTCTGCGAACCTACGAGCACGCCCTCGAACCGAAGGAACTGGTCCTCATTCCCGGCGGTCACTTCGATCCCTATCTCGACGGCTTCGAGACGAGTACCAGCGCCGCCATCCGCTTCTTCCGTACTCACCTCCAGGCGTAGACCGATCAGGGGGACCTGCCGCCGGGGCGACCCAGGGGCGCGCCTGGGCTTGGACTCGTCCGCGCCCCCACACCTGCGAGGCAGAGGTGGAGTACCACGCCTCCCGGGGCCGGAGCTGAAGCACCGCCCCGGAGCCGGTCTCCCCGCGTGGCGAGCCGTGTGCTTCGGGCGTTGAGTGGAGATGCGCACGTGGTGCCCTGGACGGAAGTTCCAGGAACGCCGGGTGCACCCCACTCACAGAATCCGATCAAGGGTAGGAGGCGTCGTGCCTACGGGTTCGAGTAAGAGGCGCGAGCAGCAGTACGAACAGATCAAGGAGAACGCCATGGAACACGGCGTCTCCGATCAGCTCGCGAAGGAGGTCGCGGCGCGCGCGGTCAGCAAGAAGCCCGCCCGTCGCAGCGAGGTGCAGCAGGCCGGCAAGACGTCGGCACAAGACTCGAAATCCTCCTCACGACACGGCGGCGGACACTCCCGCAGCGGTGCGCAGGGTCCCACCAAGGACCAGCTCTACGAGGAGGCCAAGCAGAAGAACATCACCGGCCGGTCGGCCATGAACAAGGACGAGCTGCGCTCGGCCCTCGGCCGCTGATCACTCGTCTCGTCGCTCGGCAGCCGACGCTCGTCACAAGCACCGCCGCCGGTGCGTCGCTACACAGGTCTGCGCGACACCCGACCACAGCTGCCAGGTCGCCGACCACGACCCGACCATCGCAGGTCACAGCGTTGCGCAGACCATCCGGCCCGGCCTGGTCCAACCTCCCCGGACAGCACACGGCGTCCACCGGCATGTCCGCGTGACAGGAGATCGGCAGTGCGGTGCCGTGAGGGACGCACGGGGCGACGTCTGGGCCGACACGCACGTGCCAGGAAGAAATTGACCGTCGCGGCGGTCACCGCGAATGCTCGACCGTCCCAACGCGGCGTTCCCGCCGCTCAGATGCCGTTACTGGATGCCTCCGATCCTGGTGGCAGCGGGAGTTCAGCCCAGACACATTTGCCGGTCGGTGTCCCCCGGAAGCCGTGACGCGACGCCAGCGCGGCGACGATCACCAGGCCGCGTCCGCCCTCGTCGCCAGGTCCGGCGCTGGCCGTCCGCAGCACGTTGAGACTGCTGTCGAAGACCTCGCACACCAGCACCTGGTCGCGGATCAGTCGCAACCGCAACGGCCCCACCGCATGGAGCACCGCGTTGGCCAGCAGCTCGCCGATGATCTGCTCGGCGACGGACGCCAGTCGATCCAGACCCCACTCCACCAGCGTCCGCACTGCCGTCGCGCGGACACCCCCGACGGTGGACGGGTCGGCGTCCAGTTCCCATTCCATGACCTGGTCCGGAGCGAGGACTCGGGTCCGCGCCAGAAGCACCATGACATCGTCGGCCTGCTCGCCGGCCGGAACGGTGCCGACGACCGCCGAGCACAGGTCCTCCAGCGAGGCTCCCGGCCGCTGGGTCAGAGCGTCGCGCAGTCGATCCAGTCCGAAGTCGATGTCACGGTCACGGGTTTCGACGAGACCGTCGGTGTACAGGACGAGCGTGCTGCCTTCGGTCAGCTCCAGCTCCACGTCCTCGTAGGTCTGCCCGCCCACACCGAGCGGTGCTCCAGCAGGGATGTCGAGCAGCGTGACGGCGCCGGAGGGGTCGACGAGTGCGGGCGGCGGGTGGCCCGCCCGTGCGGCGCAGCACCGTCGGGTGACCGGGTCGTAGACGATGTAGAGGCAGGTGGCCCCGCTGATGGGGGGAGGCATGGCCTTCGATTCGAAGTCCTCGGCCGCCAGGCGGGCGAGGAGGTCGTCGAGATGGGCCAGCACCTCGGCGGGGGGCAGGTCCAGAGCGGCGAGTGTGAGCACCGCGGCGCGGATACGTCCCATGCTCGCCGCGGCGCTGATGCCGTGGCCGACGACGTCGCCGACCACCAGAGCGATTCGGGTGCTGGACAGCTCGATCACGTCGAACCAGTCGCCGCCGACGCCGACGCGCCGGTCGGACGGCAGATAGCGCCACTCCACGTCCAAGGCATTCCCGCCGCTCGGATTGCGCGGCAGCAGGTCGCGTTGCAGCGCCAGGGCCGCCGTGTGCTCGCGGGTGTATCGGCGCGCGTTGTCCAGGCTCAGTGCCGCCCGGCCGACCAGTTCCTCGGCGACCATGCGGTCGTTCTCGTCGAACGGCACCGGGGTCTCCGTACGAACCAGCACCGCGACGCCGAGAATCTCGCCGCGGGCGTGGATGGGGATGACCAGGAGGCTGTGCATACCGAGCGAGATGATCTTCTCGCGCCGGCCCGCGTCGTGGTCCACCCAGGTTCCGGGCGACGTGTCCAGGACGGCCTCCAGATGGGAGCGCCCGGTGGACAGGACCTCCATGAAGGGCGAGTGCGGGGGGACGAAGACCGGTTCGCCACGCGCCCAGAGGGATTCCGGGATGCCGTCGCGGATCGACGCCACACCCCCGCGGTGAAAGGCCGGGACGGCCCCGGAGCAGGTCGTGCCGAGCCTGGCGAGGGGCTCGTCACCGAGTTCGACCGCGCCCGCGAGGTCGACGGTCGCATAGTCCGCCATCGCGGGCACCAGCACGTCGGCCAGGTCCTGGGCGGTCTGCATGATGTCCAGGGTGGTGCCGATGCGGGTGCCCGCCCAGCTCAGCAGCGTGACCCGCTCACGCGCCTGCCGTGAGGTGGTGACGTCGACGTTCGTGGAGCACACCCCGGGCTCGCCGTCCCGTGCGTTCTCCACCGGGAACACCGACAGCGCGTAGGTGCGGGGCCAGCGACGGTCCCGCTGGTCGAGTTCGCGGTCGATCACCGGTACGCCGCTCTCCAGGACCTGCCGGAACAGCGCCGATACCTGGTCGGTGTCCGCGTACAGCGGCGACTCCTCCAACGGCCGGCCCAGCCGTTCCGGCCAGGAGGGCCCGTAGGCGCGCGCCAGGGCCGCGTTCAGCCACACCATGCACAGGTCGGAGTCCCACACCGCCGTCGGAAAGGGACTGTTCTCCGCGACCGAGACCGCTGGCGTCGATTCCGCCGCTCCGAGCGCCGAGAGCAGCCAGTCGACCCTCCCGTCCGGTCCCGGAAGCACCGACACCCGCAGACTCACCCGCACGGTCCGTCCGTCACGACGGCGCAGGAGCGTACGTCCCGACCACTCCCGGCCGAACCAGCCCGCGGCCTCGCTCGGGGAAGCCGCCAGCCGCTCGGCCGGTCGACCCAGAATCTCCTCGGCCCGATGGCCGAGGAGTTCCTGGGCGGCGTCCGTCCACCGGGTCACCACCCCGCTCCGACCGACGACCGCCAGCGCCGCGCCGGCGTTACCGTACGCCGAACCGGCACCGGACGCGGCGTCGAAATCGGGCATTTTCCTACGCTAGGTCTGCTGTCCTGCGCCTGCAAAGCGGCGCCCAGGGCGCCGCGGGCCGCACCGCGGGTCCTGCTGCCCTCCTCAACGACAACCAGTAGTCGGCCCGCGACACCCTGACCTCCTTCTCCGCGCTCGCGGGGAGCGGGCGCGTGCCGC
This sequence comes from Streptomyces sp. NPDC059582, assembly GCF_042735715.1. Classification (NCBI taxonomy): domain Bacteria; kingdom Bacillati; phylum Actinomycetota; class Actinomycetes; order Kitasatosporales; family Streptomycetaceae; genus Streptomyces; species Streptomyces sp. NPDC059582. The sequence goes on along the minus strand of NZ_JBHWCC010000009.1, from coordinate 112,088 downwards.
CGAGCGAAACCTGTGGCTTCACGCCTTCTGAAAGGTCGCGGCCGGAGACCGGAAGGTCACCCGCGTCGATGTGGGTGCTTCCGCCTTCGGGTTCGCGTGATGGCGGTGTCGCGGCCGTGGAAGAGGCTGCGGGAAGACTCCGGACCAAGCCGCTCTTCAAAGCCATGCGGGGTTCGAGCGGCTCCACAGCGCGATCCTCAGGAAAAGACGGTTTGCTTGAGTAGCGCGCAGCCTCCGGCGGAGCGGCTCCGCGGTCGCCGGTGCGTGGTCGATTCGATCGGGGTCGGCTCGGCGGGGTGCTGCATGGCACGTGCCCAGGCCCCTCCTTTGCGGTGCCGGGCGCGCACCCGAAAGGAAGCCGCCATGTCCTATCCAGAGCCTCGCTACTTCGGCGACAGGGGCCAGGTCAGCGCACTGTTCCGACCTGCGGCCCCGGAGCCCGACACCGGTTTCATCAGCTACGTGGCCAACCAGGAGGACACCAGCGGCGAGTTCGGCCTGTACAAGATCGACATGGGGCCGAAGGCCATGGGCGCCACGGAACACTTTCACCGTACGATCTCCGAGTCCTTCTACGTCCTGTCCGGCGAGGTCCGGCTCTACAACGGCGACCGCTGGGTCACGGGACGCCAGGGAGACTTCCTCTACGTACCGGCCGGCGGGCTCCACGCCTTCCAGAACGACAGCGACGACCCGGTATCGCTGCTGCTGCTCTTCACCCCGGGAGCCCCCAGGGAGGAGTACTTCGAGAAGGTGGCTGAGTACGCACAGCTCAGCCGCGAAGATCTGAAGGCCTTCCAGATCACACACGACCAGTACAACACCGACATGCTCGACAACAAGCCGTACTGAGTGCCGCGGTCCCTGCGTCACACGCCCGGGACAGCCCGAAGGCGGCCCCGCATCGCCCGGACCGATGGCCCGGCACAGACGTCACCGGACATCACTCTCGGCGAGGGCTCAGAAGGACGCCGCTCCCGGTCATCGCTGCGCGCCCGGTCTGGACGTGGACCGGCGACGGTCGCCGTGCCAGTCCAGTATCAGCACCGTGGCGTCGTCCTTGAGGTTGCCATGGCAGGCGTCGAGCACCGCAGCGGTCAGGCTCCGGACAGCTTCCCTCGGATGCATCCGGCGGCTGTCGTGAACGAGCGTGGCCAGATCTACGGCCGCGGCGCCGCGATCCTGCATTCCGTCGGTGAGCAGGACCAGGCGGTCCCCGGGACGCAGTTGCAGTTCCTGGAGCCGAAAGGAGGTGGGTGCCGCCACACCGAACGGCAGGTTGACGGAGAGCTTGACCTCTTCGACGGCGTTGTGGCGCAGCCGTAGTGGCCAGGGATGACCGGCGTTGACCAGTTCACAGAGGCCTGTTTCGAGGTCGACACAAAGCAACTGGCCGGTGGCAAGGCCGCGGCTGTGGCTCAGCAGTGCCTGATGGGCGTGGTGAGCCTGCCTGAGGGCGTCGCAGCCGCTGCGCCGTGCCCGCCTGAGCGCGCCGACCAGCAGGGTGGCCAGCAGAGCGGAGTTCGTGTCGTGGCCCATGGCATCGGTGATGGACAGATGCAGAGTGTCGCGGTCGAGGGTGTAGTCGTAGGTGTCGCCGCCGATGTCGTCGGCCGGGACCAACCCGGCGGCGAGCGTGAACTGGGGCGCCTCACAGCAGGGGGCCGAGGGAAGCAGCTGGTGCTGGATCTCCGCGGCCAGGCTGGTCTCCGTGGTCCGCCTGCCCAGGTGGTACAGATCGGTGAAGCGGCGGTCCGTGACGATGATGTAGGCCAGCGCATGTGCCGCGTCACGGACCTGTCGCAGCACGGTGTCGTCGGCGCACTGCAGGCTCACCTCCAGGACGCCGATGCAGTCGCCGCGGTTGGTGACGGGCGTGATGACGCGCCGTCCGCCCTGGCCGTCCGGTTCCACATGCTGGCGCTGGCTCTGCAGGACGCTGTCGTAGACGCTGCCCTGCAAGTCGATGGGCTTTCCGCGGCCCGCGCCCTCGCCGTCGGGCGCGGCGAGCCGTACCAGTCGCTGACCGATGAGATCGACGAACAGGAACGACACACGCTCCGCACCGAACCGCTTGTGCAAGTCGTGTGCCATCACCTCGACGGACCCACCGGGAGGCGCCGCCTCCGCAGCGCCCAGCAACTCGCCCAGTTCAAGATCTCCACCTTCCACAGCAACCTCCCATCGGCTGCCGCATCTTCTTCCCCGAGGTTGCGCAACATCACCCCATGCACCCATCTTGCCTGGTCAGGGCAGCCGGCCGGGTTGATGCGAAGAGGGTTCGAGTCCATCAGGTGGCACCTGCGGGCGGCTGGGCAGCCGGCGTGGCGGCGGCCCTGGGACACAGAGGAAACCGCACACGCCGGCACGGCGACGGGTCCGGGATCGGGCCAACGCCGCCGCGACGCACGGCCGATGCCGGACCCTCGCCGACCTCGCCGCGCCGCCTGGTCCCCGTCGCCGCGGCGGCCCCGCTCCTTCAACCGGGGCGGAAGTGAGGTCTCGAGCAACGCTCATCACCCCGGCCACGAGCGCCACATGACGCCTACCGGCGTGCGCACCCCAACTCCCGGCAGGAGACGGCAGGTCTCGAACGCCCCTCCCCCAGGAGTCCTCAGCGGTAGTGGCCGTGCCGGCCGAGGGGCGCCGCGGGAGTCACACCGGGGTGTCACCCCTGCGGCACGGGCCGGGCGGGCGGGCGGGCCGGAGGTGTCGTTCCCGTCCGGGGAAAGCCTGCCGATCTCGGGCATCGCCGCGGCGGAACGTGGCGCCGGATCTCCGTGATGTCCGGATGTGTGGGGTGCCTGGCACGATAGACGTGGCCCGTCGCGACCGGGCGGGGGAGGCTGAGGAGAGGGCCTCGCGTGGGGCACCATGATCCTGATCCTCATCACAAGGCGGGCGCGATGACGAATACGGCGGCGGACCTACGAGTCCCGGACACCAAGCTGGCCGCGGAGGTCTCCGACCTGGTTCGGGACACCACGAGCGAACTCGTCTACCACCACTCGCGGCGGGTGTACTTCTGGGGCGCCCTCCAGGGTCGCAACCGGGACCTGAGCTTCGATCCCGAGCTGCTGTATGTCGGGGCGATGTTCCACGACCTCGGCCTCGACGAGCGCTTCCGCTCCAGCGGCCGGCGCTTCGAAGTGGACAGCGCCGACGAGGCCAGGCGGTTCCTGCAGGGGCATGGCGTTCCCGAGGACAGCGTCCGGCGGGTGTGGACGGCCATCGCCCTGCACACGACCCCGGGCATTCCCGAGTTCATGGAACCGGAGGTCGCTCTGGTGACCGCGGGCGTCGAGTACGACGTGTTGGGCATCGGCTACGACACCATCTCGGCCGAGGAGCGGGCCGCCGTCGTCGCCCTGCACCCTCGCCCCGACTTCAAACGGCGCATCCTGGAGGCGTTCACCGAAGGAATCCGGTCCAAGCCGGAAACCACGTTCGGCAACGTCAAGGCCGATGTGCTGGCGCACTTCGTCCCGGGCTTCGAACGCGGAGACTTCGTGAGCACCATCCTGGAGTCCTCGTGGCCTGAGTGACATCCGGCAGGCACATCGAGTAGTGCCCTGGCCCCGCCAAGGGCACTGGCACTGGCACTGGCACTGGCACTGGCACTGGTCGAGGGCGACCACGGCGCCGACCTGACTCGCCACGTGGCGCGGAAGGCGATCGTCTTCATGGCCCGCGCCGGCCGCACCGTCCAGTACGCGCCCGACACCGGCGGCACCTCGAACCCGGCACTGCGCCGCGTCCTGTACGCCGACGCCGCCGATCCCGCCGCCGCCCACAACCTTGCCGTGCTCGCGAGGGCGGCGGGCAGAAGCCCAAGAAGCCGATACCCCCGGTGCCCAGAGGGCGACGGCTCGGCGGCGGTGCAGGCGCCGCGTACGACCTCCCAGGCGCCACCGACAAGCCGGGCCTGGCCCGAGACGGCGAGCTGTCGCCTGACGCTCACCGACACCAGGTCTTACGCCGAGCCATTTCGGAGACGAGGGTCTGGTCAGGCGCAGGCGTTGTCCCTCCCCCCGCACTCGTCAGGGCACACGGGCGGTCCACTCCGGCGAGGTGAACTTCGTCCGCGCCAACTCCTGCGCGCGAGCCAGTTCCTCGTCCGTCACCTTTCCGTCGGCAAGTCCGTACCGGAGGCGGAACGAGCCGATCATCCGCCCGATGACGGCCTCCCGCGCCAGACCGGTCTGTCGACGCAGCGGATCGACGCGCTTCTTCGCGCTCTTCGTGCCCTTGTCGGACAGCTTCTCCCGTCCGATGCGCAGCACGTCGAGCATCTTGTCGGCGTCGATGTCGTAGGCCATGGTCACGTGGTGCAGGACGGCGCCCGGGCCGCCGTCCGGTCCCACGATCCGCTTCTGGGCCGCACCGGCGATCTTGCCCTGGTCGGTGGCGATGTCGTTCAGCGGCTGGGACCAGGCCGTGATCCCCATGTCACCGAGCGCACCGAGCACCCAGTCGTCGAGATAGGCGTAGCTGTCCTGGAAGGACAATCCTTGAACGAGCGCCTCCGGCACCGACAGGGAGTAGGTGATCGTGTTGCCCGGCTCCACGAACATCGCCCCGCCGCCGGAGATGCGGCGAACCACCTCGATGCCGTGCCGCTCCGCGCCCTCCGGGTCGACCTCGTTACGAAGGGACTGGAAACTGCCGATGATCACCGCCGGCGCGCCCCACTCCCATACCCTGAGCGTCGGGGATCGGCGTCCCGCGGCGACCTCGGCCGTGAGTACCTCGTCCAGCGCCATGTGCAGTGCAGGAGCCTGCGGGCCCTCGTGGATCAACTGCCATTCGTAGTCGGTCCAGTCGGTGGCGTGCGCAAGCGCGCGTCGCACCGCGATGCCGACGCCCTCCGAAGTGAGCCCGTACATCACGGTCCCCTCGGGAAGGGCCGCGTCGATCCGCGCCGCCAGACCGGCCGCGTCGGTGTCGAGCGGCGCCCCGTCCAAGGCGTGGTTCACGGCGTCGAGCGCCTCGTCCGGCTCGAGGAAGAAGTCCCCCGCCACGCGCGTGCGCTGCAGGACACCGGCAGCCACGTCGACGTCTACATCCACGACGACGAGCTTGCCGCCGGGAACCTTGTACTCACCGTGCACGATTCTGCCTTCCTCTGCTGCTGCTGAAATGAGCAACGTGGGAGGCGCTGATGTTCCCGCCTGCGCAGCAACGACGCACACACATGTCGGGAGGGCGAGCGGGCATCGCCAGCGCGCGGTCGTCGGCGCCCGTAGAGCGACCGGCGTCCCCTCTCCCTCGGGACGCCGCCGGGTCTCGTCGCGCAGGGCAGGCAGGCAGGCAGGCAGGCAGGCAGGCAGGCAGGCAGGCAGGCAACGAATGCCTGACCCGGCTGTGCCTCTGCCTCGCAGCCCCCACTCCCTCGTGCACATCTGGAGACCGCCCGGGACCCTCGGCTTCGCGCGAGGGGCCAGACCGTGATCGCTGCGTCCAGGCTCACCTGGGTCAGCAGTTCCTGCTGTTCAGCGGCGTGCGGAGGGACAGGGCCTCTCGCCCGGAAGCTACGCCACGTACGGCAACTACACTCGTCGAAGCCCGTGTCGGCAGGCAGACCAGCGGAGCGAAGAAGGCCGTATTCGTGTCAGATGCAGCAGCGGCGGTCGGTACGCCCGACAAGGCGCAGGCCCTGACGGCCGCCCGGGACACCGGCGCGGTGGAGGCGGTGTTCGCCAATTTCCGTCAGTACCTCTTGGGATGGGACGACGAAGGTCGGGAGGTGACGTCTGGCGTCGATCACTTCCGCAGCGGTGTCGGCACCCCACAGTTCAACGGCGTGGTGCGGGTGCGGTCCTTGTCCGCAGTCGGACAGGCCGTGGCCACGGTTCGGAGGAACATGGCAGGCCTGCCATGGTGGTGGTGGGTCGGACCCGACAGCCCCGAGGGCACGGCCGACGCGCTGCCGCGCTACGGAGGGCATGAGTTCGCCGCCCTTCCGGTCATGGTGAGGTCGCTCGACCACACGGACGACCCGACCGAGGCACCCGCCGGCCTGCGTATCGAGACGGTCCAGGACGGAGTCCGACTGGCGGAGGTGGTCGCGACGTACAGGACGTCGATGGGCATCGCGCGCGGCCTGGAGACAGAGATGGTGCGCATCGAGTCGACGCGCAGGGACAACGCGGACATCGTCCGTCTGGCCGCGGTGCTCGACGGCAGGGTGGTCGGATCGACGGTCGTGATCGCCGCACACGGAATTGCCGGGATCTTCCTCGTGCACGTGGCCGACGCGTGCCGCCGACTTGGCGTCGGCGGAGCGTTGACGGCCGCCGCGCTGCGGGTGGGACGGGAGCATGGGATGCGGTCCGCCGCGCTCGTGGCGAGCCCCGCGGGTGAGCCTCTGTACCGACGGTTCGGCTTCACGACGGTGTCCGAGTACCGCCTCTTCACCTTTCCGGCCTGAGGTCCACCGGGTGAACGTCGGGCGCGACTGCGGTCGGACCCATCACTTCTGCAGCCTCGGCGACTTGCATGTGCCGCCTCCGCATACTCCGCGGCAGTCCGGTCCTACCTGGGATGTCGTTGTCTTTGAGGGAGCGTAAGGGAGAGTCCAGGTCGCGCAGCGCGGGAGCCCTGAAGCCTGACACAAGCCGGCCTACGCGCGCGGTTCGCCCGAGGAGACAGAAAACGAATGTTCGTCTTGACCGAGGTCGATCCGTGGTGCAGAATAAGCCCCGTAAAACAGAATGGTTGTTCTCAGAAGCCAAGGGAGACGACACGGGAACCGTGCACAGTGAGGCGCGGCGATGACTCCATGCCGAGTCCCTCACGGGGTGCTCGGTGCCGACATCGACGTCCTCACCGTCGGCAAGCGTGCCAAGGAGAACGCACACATTCCTCGCCACCGGGGAATCAGATCGGGCCTTGGCCACGATCGACCCCGCGCGCAGTCTGCGGCACGCCGCGGACGGGGGGCATCACGACAATCCGGGCGCGCCAGGCGCACCCGGCCTGACCATGTACGACAACAGTCAAGGCCCTCTACGGCGCTCAGGCGGAACGCCAGAAGATCGCGGCGCCATCCCGCACTGAATCACGCACCCGCGCTGATGCTCGGCGTGCCGTCAGGGCGGACCCGTGCTGGAGCGTCAGGACGGCAACCCTGACCACCTGTTGCAGTTCGCGACGGCCACCGTGCCGCCGACACCGGCCACGACTGAAGACCGAAGACCCAGGCCGAGCCGTCCCACGGATGACGGGACGACCGGCCTGCTCGCGCCGCACCGTGGGGACGGGGGCGGCGCGCAACACCGGCCGGGTGGGGTACCTCTGGAGCGGAGAAGTACCCCACCCGGCCGAACCTGACGGCGCCGGGATCAAACGCTGGGCACGTCGGCCTCAGGGCCGCCGACACCGTGCCCTCGCGTGCACACCGACGGCGCCGCTCGGCGACTCGCAGCCGGCCCGGGTGCAGGCAGTGCGGAAGCCGTCGCGGCTGCGCGCTTGTCACGCAGCAGGGGATGGTTCGGTCGGCTACGCGTCGATGAACGTGACCGTTTCCTCGAGCGGTGCCCGCCCCGTACGGGTGTGACTCACTGTGGTGTCCTCGTATCCGATCGACATGCCGCAGAAGAGGATCAGCTCATCCGGGGGCGAGAGGATCTCCGCGACGGTTCTGTGAAACTTTGCCCAAGCCATCTGTGTGCAACTGTGTAGCCCTTCGGCGCGGAGCAGAAGCATGACGGTCTGCAGGAACATGCCGACGTCGGACCACTGAGGGCGATCCAGGTCGGGGTCGATATAGCAGAACAGGGCGGCGGGCGCGCCGAAGCAGTCCCAGTTCGCCGAGGCGGCCCTCTGCCGCGCTTCCAGGTCCTCGCGCGAGATCCCGAGTCCGCCGTAGCGCTGCTCGCCAAAAGCGGACCTGCGTTCGCGGTAGGGGGACTTCAGCGTGGGCGGGTACTGCTCATACTCCGGTTCGTCCCAGGCATCGCCGGCGGCCAGCCGTGCACCGGCGCGCTTCTTGAGTTCGGCCAGTGGGCCGCCGGTGAGCACGTAGGCGTTCCATGACTGCAGATTCGATCCCGAGGGTGCCCACGCCGCGGTGGACAGGACGCGCTCCAGCACCTCCCTCGGTACGGACTGATCGGTGAACGAGCGCACCGCCCGTCGACTCGTAACCGCCTCGTAGACATCCATGGCGTCCAGACTCCCAGCTGCTCAACTGCCGTTACGCTTGCAACCGTATCACTCAATACCTTCTCGTGTTTTACTATCTCCGAGCGCTGAACCTGAGCCCTCGGTTCCCACCTTGAAACACCACTGTCTGGAGAAGGCCCATGGCCACCCTGTTGCACATCGACTCGTCCGTGTTTCCGGGCGAGGCGTCCTCGTCCCGGTCAGTCGCGGGCACCTTCCGCAGGGCCTGGGAGGAGCAGCACCCGGAGGGCACGATCATCTACCGCGATCTCGCCGCCAGCCCTGTCCCGCACATCACCGCGGACGCCTGGTCCGCCGGTTACGCCGCCCCGTCCGAACGCACCCCGGAACAGTCCGCGGCGTTCGCCAAGCGCCTGGAGCTCATCGAGGAGCTGGAGCAGGCGGACGCCGTCCTGATCGGCGCCCCGATGTACAACTTCTCGATTCCCTCGACCCTCAAGGCGTGGCTGGACAACGTGCTGCTGCTCGGCCGTACGGCGGGCGAGGCACCCTCCGCCCAGGGCACCCCGGCCGTCGTTGTCGCCAGTCGCGGCGGCTCCTACGCGCCGGGCACCCCGCGCGAGGGTTTCGAGTTCGTACAGAACTACCTGGAGGCCGTCCTCAGGGGCACCCTCGGCCTGGACGTCGACTTCATCGTCCCGGAACTCACCATGGCCCGGCGCAACCCGGCCATGTCCGCGCTGATCCCCCTCCATGAGGCCTCGCGCGAACGCGCCGTCCAGGAAGCGGTCACCAAGGCCAAGCAGCTCGCGGAGCGCTTCGCCGCGTAGTACCCGAGCGCCCGGACGCTGTGTGACGTCCCCTTCGGGATGTCACACAGTGTCCTTACGCTGTCATCACGCCACCGGGGCCCTCGGACGCGGTCGCGGCGGACCTTTGGCCCCACAGACGTCCGACGGCCCGGCGCGGAGGGTCATCGGCCGCGTCGAGCCTGCCCACGGGCCGCGCATCGCGCCGACGCCGACACCCGCGAGGGCGAACTTCACCGCCCAAGCCCGTCATGTCGCGCCGTGACCGTCCGGTCCACCCTCACCGTCGGCGACGACAGCTTCGGCCGCCACTCGCGGCCAGGGCCGCCGCGAGCAGCGGCGACCGCACCTTTCCGGGTCGAGGCCGACGCGCAGGCCGCGCGAGGCGAAGCGTGCCCGCGCGGTACGCAATCGGTGCGTCGCCGTGCCTACGCCTCCCCGTCCGCCTGATGGGCGAACCGGGTCAGCAGATCGGTCAGCTGCTCAGGCTCACCGGGCTTCAAGCCGGCGACCAGAAGCTCAGCCTTGGGCTCCGCGGCCACATGAGCTGCATCGAAAAGCTCGATGCCCTGAGACGTGATCTCCACTGCCCGTACCCGCCGGTCCCCGGGAACGGCCTTGCGAACTGCGAGCCCCTTACGCTCCAGGTCGTCCACGACCCTCATGATTCCCGCCTTGTCGGTACCCGTCGCGGCGGCCAAGTCCCGCTGCACCGTGGGTCCGCGGTCGACCAGCACGATCAGCGCGGCGAAATGCCGCAGTCCGATGCCGAGCGGCCGAAGCGCCTCCTCCATCACCGCGGCTGCGCGCCAGTGGGCCTGGCGTAGCAGTAAGCCGAGGGCGAAGGGCGAGGCATCTCCGGGGCGGTCAGTCGCACGCGATGCGATGGTTCTGTGAGGAACGTCGGCGGTCATGGGCCCACATTACAGCCATCTGCTCGTTCAATACGTTCTCAATTGAAACTAATATAAATGGTGCATCCACTTGTTCATACCCGACATGTCCGCGACCGTGCCGGAGCCACCCACGGTTCGCCGCCTCGCGCCGCGCCCGGGGCGGGCACCTTCCACACCCCCGACGAACGAGTCGCCTTCTGGGGCCGGCACCGACCCCGAGGACCTCTTCCGGCACGTTCAGAAAGCCGTCTCCCGATAAGTCGGTGACCGCTTGGGAAGTCGGTGACCGCTTGGGCGGCGACGCCGCCGTCATCGCCGTTCGACGAACGCCAGGCTTTACGACATCCCAGACGCGTGGACCTGGAGCGGGGCCGGACCAGCCACCTTCGAGCGTGCGAAACCGCTGCGCCGACACTGCTCCGCGCCCGCTGCGGGCCGTGTCCCACCTGCGGGAACACGGAAGCGCGCGGTGAACGGCCGGACGAGTCTCCGCAGGCCGTCGCGTCAGCGGTCCACCGAGGCCGCCCTCGCCGAGCGCCCCATCGCGTCCCGGTACTGATGCCGATGGTGCGCATTCGCCCGACATCAGCGGACCGCTGGATGTCCGCGCGGCGGCCGACGACTGCGGCGGCAACCCCACCGACTGACCGCGGTATCCCCCAGCGGTCGTCAAAACTTGTGGATCGTCATGGCCGGCCCGGCTCACGGTCGGCTTTGACCTGCGCTACGAAGGAGGCCGTCGCGCGCGGGTTCCGGAGCACGTGCAGTGTCGCGCCACCGGCCTGATCGGTGACCGATTTCAGGAGGAGTGGCCGGCTCCGACGCCGCCATGACCACACCCAGACCCAGAAGTCGAACCGCTCCCGGGAGCGGCGCATCGCTCGCCAGGCGCAGCGCCAGAAGGAGAAGTCGAGCAGGACCACGGTGTCTGCTCGCCGGAGGCGGACGTCGAGCGCGTCGTAGGGGCCGAGGTCGCCGTCCATGATCCACTGGTCCGCTTCGGCGAGCTCGCCTTGGACGGTGGCCCACTGCTCGGGAGGAGTCGCCTCAAGCCCCGGTCCCCAGAAGTGTTTGTCGAGCTCGATGACCGGAAGACCGGTGACCTTGCCCAGGGTGGCTGCCAGTGTCGACTTCCCTGAGCCGCCACGGCCGAGGATCACGACACGCTCCATGGCCGCCATGCTGCCAGAAGGGCTCCACCGGTCATTCACCGGCGCGTGCCGGAGGCATGCCGCATCGCCCGCGTCTCGTTCGACGAGTCTGCCGTTCTCGAACCTTGCGCCTGCGCGGACCGGGCCACCGATGTGGACTTCGGTGATCGCCCAACAGCGGGCGCTGGCGGATTCGACGAGCTTGAACATCATCATCGCGAGCGCGGCGGCCGGGCCGTCTGCCCCGCTTGGCGGGCAGCGGGGCGGACCTCGGCCAGGGCCTTCCACAGGCTCGTCGCACCGTCGCCGACGACTGGTCCGTGGGTCGCGCCTGCCGCGGCGGCGGCAGCCGCGCAGCAGGTCGGCCCACGACTCGGTCGATTCGCGCAGTCCCTCCGCCATCGCGATCAGCGCCCTGGTGCCGTCCCTGCGCGCAGCGAGCAGGACGAGCACGCGTGCGCCTGACCGAGCCGGACCTTGGGGCGCACGCCTTCGGCCCAGACGTGGGCCGCCGTCGGCCCCCGACGTAGGCGAAGTCGCGGTCCGACAGGTCGTGGTCCTGGAAGGCAGCGTGGTCGTCCTGCCGCTGCTTCGGCAGGCCGGTCACTGTCGCAGGCGACAGTCCGGCTGCCGAGCCGGGGAACTGCTCCTGCGCGCGTCCACGCCGCGGTCGTGCACCCGGGGCGCGGCGACCACGTCCGGACCGGCCGCCGTGGTGACGGTCCGGGGCTGACGGCGCCATTGAAAGCGGACCAGCAGGCGATGTGCTCCATCGCCGGACCCCGGACCGTACGGGCATGGCCATCGGCTACAGCGTTTTCACCGTCGGACACGCTCGTCCTCCCCGGAGAAACCGAGTCACGGGCGGCGATCGACGGCCGGCCGTTGACAGAGGGCGTCACGCGCCTCACCGACCGCTCTCGCACCGCCACAATCGCGGCCGTCGTCGGCGCTTACCCCCGGCCGAAGCCCGCTTCCCGGATGGGTGCCCGGCGGCCACAGGCCGGCAGACTCGCCGCCTACCTCGCCACCCTCTCCCCCAAGGCCAGGTCGACGCCGGTTCGATCTGCGTCAGGGACGGCCGTGGAAGGATCTCAGTGGCCGGCCGCGTGCCGGGCGTGTGCGTGCGGCCGGTTCTCTGCCGGCGCCGCCGATTGCGGCTGGAAGTATCCCTCGGGGGTCGGCCGCACAGCGGGCGCTGTTTCGCTCGAGGTCGCGCGTTCCTGCTCCTCACCGTCGACGCGGTGGGGCGCTTCCACGAGTGAGTCGTCCGTGACGACCGCGCCTCGGTGGCCGAAGATGACGGCTGCGAGCCCGAGTACGCTCCACAGGACGAGAACGGTGATGTGACCGCCGGAGTCGTTGCCGTCGAAGTAGGCGACGCCGCGGACGAGATTCGCGCCGGCGCCCGGAGGCAGCCATTGACCGATGTCGTCCACCGCCTTGGGCAGCAGCTCCGGAGCGGACGTGCTGCCGGAGAACGGATTCCCGATGAAGACCATCAGCGTGGCGCTGAGACCGAGCCCGGCAGGACCGGTGAGCGTCATCAGGCCGGCACTTGTCGCGCTCACGGCGAACAGGGTGAGGGACAGGGCTGCCCAAGTGGCCACGTGCTCGTGCGGCAGTGCGCCGAGAACGCCCTGGGCGACCAGGAAGACACCGAAGCCGGCTGCGGCGGACACGGTGACCAGAGTGATGGGCCGACGCCACGCCGACGTATGGACGACCGACATCGCACCGAGCGCGATGATCACGCCGCAGATCGTGAGCGGGAGAATCGCCGAGCTGAACACCACCCCTCGGGGGTCGTCCGCGGAACTCGGGACGACATCCACCGTCGTCACCCGCACCTTGGCGGGAGTCTGGACGGCGTCCTTCTTGGCAGCGTCGTTCTTGGCAGCGTCCTTCTTGGCAGCGCCCTTATTGACGGTGTCCTTCTTGGGAGCGCCCTTCTTGGCCCCTGCCTCGGCGGACGCGCCGTGGGGCGCGGACGCGCCGTGGGACGAGAGAGGGGTGCTCTTCGGAGCCGGCTGAGGCGCGTGGGCGGCAAGTTCCTGGCCGGCCGTGTTGAGCAGCTGGGCCACAGTGGTGCTGGCGGCAGTGGCCTCCAGCACGGTGAGGTTGCCAGGGGTGATGACGAAGGCGCCGTACACCTCCCGGTTCTTGATGGCGGAGCGCGCAGACGCTTCATCGGCATACAGGTGGAAGTCGAAACCACCGGGCGCACTGCGCGCCAGACCTGCGACGGCGTTCTGGCTGGCGGTGCTCGTGCCCACGATCCCTACGGGCAGATCGCGCGGGGCGATGCGCGATGCGGGCCAGGCGAATGCCATCACAGCCGCGGAGACCACCAGCGGCAACCCCACGGTCATGATGATGAGCCGACGCCATGACAGGAGTCCCACCAACAGTTTCTTCACGGTCACGCCCTCCAAGGCGAATGATCATTCCATTTACACCCTCAGCCTGCTATGGCAGTCGGGCCGTGTCAACACGAATGTTCGTTTTCTTACTCTACCGGTCGACGGCTGTGCGGTCCGCCTCGCCCTGGTCGCCCGGAAGCACCAGAGGCGTGACGGCGCACTCGCGACATCGCCTCCGCGGCGACCTGCCCCTTGCCCGGCTGCCCGGCTACGTCTTCCGGCCGGCCGCACTCGTCGCAACGGTCGCGGACGGGGACGTCGGCCAGATACTGGGCTTACGGCCGGCACCTCGGCCGCCCTGCCCGCGGGCCGACCGGCGCCGCTGCTGGACCAGCAGGATCCATCCCGCGACAGCGACAAGCCCGGGAGTGATCGTCCGGTAGAGAAGATCGGCGGCCGTGGCGGCACCACTGGGCACCCCGCCGTGGTGCAGGGTGAGGACGAGAGCCGCGTCGAGGACGCCGACCCCCGCGGGCAGAAACGGCATGGCCGACGCGGCTGTCGTCCCGGCGACGTAGGCAAGCAGCACAGTGCTCAACGACGGCCGCGCTCCCACCGCATGGCACACGGCGAGCAGACACAGACAGTCCGCGGTCCAGTTGAACAAGGCGAACCCGAACCCCTGCGCCCAGAAACGGGCCGGCGGGTGGATGGCGGCCAGTTCCTCGAGCAGCCGGTCGGCCGATGTCTGCCCCACGTCGTTGTGCCGCAGCCTGCCCCACACGCGCAGGGAGGCGCCCACGGGCCGGCGCAGCACAGCGGCGTGGTGGACGAGCGCGAGTGCGGCGCCGGTGAGGGCGCCGATCGCTGCGACGTGGACGGTGACCCGGACAAGCTGCGAGCCATCCCCCGCGAGGGTCTGCCCGGCGCCGGCGAGCACGACGAGGGCGATCGTGCTCAGCACGCCGGTGGCGGCATGCGTGAAACCGATCTGCGGGACGCTGGCACCCCAGGAGCGCATACGGCGCGTGCGGTAGGTGATCGCGACCAGGCTACCGCCGGGGAGAGTCGCGCCGAGCGCGTTCGCGGAGAACACTGTGGCGAGGGCAGAACCCAGCTTGACGCGCAGTCCACCACCACTACCCAGGGCGAGTCGCTGCAGGCGGGCGAACGCCATCATGGAAGCCATCTCGGCGGCAAGGGCCAGCAGAAGCCACACAGGTCGGACCTGGGCCAGCTGTCCTGCCGCCCGGCGGGCGTAGGGCGCGATCAACGCCATTTCGGTAGCCAACACGACCACCACGGCACCCCCGGTCAGCACCGTGAGCCGGCGCGAGCGGCGCGGCAAAGGCGTGGACTCTCCGGTTCGGCTGGCCGACTTCGCCCGGTCACGTGCCCCCGGGCCCGGATCATGTTCACTGTCCGTCCCGGCCTCACGCAAAATGCTCATCGCGGCACCGGCCAGTCGGGCATCAGTCGGACCAGGCCCTCCAGGTGCAGCTGGCACCGCGTGCGCCCGGGGACGGCCAGGTCCCACAAGCCCGCGAGAAATCGCACATCGACGCCCACGGCTGCGACATGGCCCATCTTCTTCCCTGCGATCAGCGGGAACGGGGCGCCGACGTTCAGCCGGATCAGCGTGGCGATGTCGGTGATGCCGTTGAGCGTGAGCACGGCGACAGAGGGTGGGCAGACACCGGACGTGTCAGCGGGGCGGTTGCGGATCAGCCGCAGTTCCCCGCCGGATCGCGCGAGTTGACGCGTCAGGCCTGCCGGGCTCCGCCGAGAGCGCCGCGAGCCGCTGACACCGTCACCGTCGGATATCCGGAAACGCACCAGTCCTGCCGCTGAGTCCTCGGCGTCACTTCGGACGAGGAAAGCGTCCACAAGGTGCAAGGACAGACGGGAGGGGACCCGCCCGCGACGTCGGCTGTTCAGCCAACTGCTCACTCCACGGCTGCCGTTGGCATGTTCCATGTCTGATGGCTGGGGTCCGCCGCCGGGGGGCTCACCATCACCCGGGGGCGGGGACGGCGGCGGGGGCGGAACAGAGTGGATCATGATGAGTCACCTGGCGGACGGTTCTGGGGACTTGGTCGGTCTGCCCGGGACAGGGCGACGGTGTTGCGGGCGACGCTCGTGGCCGAGCCGGGCTGAGCCCGCCGCCCGATGACGTGTCTGCCGACGTTGCGGATACGGCCTGTGAGCGCGCCGAAGAGCAGGATGAGAACCGTGCCCGCGATGGCGTCCGCGAGATAGTGGTTGCCGGTTGCGACGACGACCAAGGTCGTGAGCACGGGGTAGGCGAGGCCGGAGGCCCTCAGCGTCTTCCGTCGGGCGTGCCGGAAGATGAGCCAACCCGACCACACGGCCCAGCCGACGTGGAGTGATGGCATGGCCGCGTACTCGTTGATCAGGCCGCCGAGGCCTTGCGGCGCGCTCGTGTGCCCGCTCCACCACCCCCACTGCTCCACATCGGCCACGGTGTCGTGGATCTCCGTGTGGGGAAGCAGCCGGGGCGGCGTGGCCGGGAAGCGCCAGAACCCGACGAGCGCGCTCAACGTCACGGCAGCGAGCCAGGTGCGAGCCGCGCGGTAGTGCCCGGGATGCACCCGGTAGAGCCAGATCAGAACTGCGGGTGTGACGACGTAGTGGAGGGCGGCGTAGAAGTACGCGGCGAGCACGGCCAGCACCGGAAGGTGGTGCAGTACCTGGTTGAGCGGCTGCTCCGGGGCCAGGTTCACAGCGTCTTCCCAGCGCTGGATGTTCTGGCCGTTGCGATCCGCGGTGACACTCCAGCCGCGCTGCATTCCCCGGGTGATCTCGTAGACCGCGTACAGCAGTCCCACCAAAAGCAGTTCCGCCCACCAATGCGGCAGCGCGCGTCCGCTCGGTGAACGTGAGGGGCGTGGTGGCAGACGGCGCACGGAGGAGGCGAGGTTGACCATGAGGCGTCCTCACCCCACGGCCGTGGGCTGCCGGGAAAGCCAGTCCTCGGTGAGCCGGTAGCCGGCCTGGACCAGCCGCGCGGTGTCGCGGAAGTCGATGAGGCTGCCCACGGGGGTGGCGGCCGCGGGCAGCCGAAGCACGGACCCGCGAACCGCCGCCAGGTCCTGCCGCTCACGTTCCATCAGGATCTGACCCACCGCCCGGCAGGCGGCGAGCAGCACGGTGTGCGCCTGACAGCCCGTCTCATGCGTCGCCGCGGCGGGCAGTACGTACATGGTGGTCGCGCCGAGTGCTTCCGCCTGCAGCACGGGCGTGTCCGCCGATACGCCGCCATCGACGAGGCTGCGCTCTCCGACACGCACCGGGGGGTACAGGCCCGGGAAGGCCGCCGACGCGAGAAGCGCCGTGACGGCGTCGCCTCGGGAGAGAACCACCGCGGCGCCGGTCTCGAAGTCGGTCGCCACGACGTGCACCGGCACGACGGTCTCCTCGAGTCGTTCGACGCCGACCCCCGATCGCAGCAATCGCCGTAGCGCCGCGCTGGAGACCGCAGCCTCCCCCCGGCCCACTGCGGCCTTGATCAGGGTCCGGGGCGATATCGGCGCGATGTGCCGGCGCTTGAGGTGCAGCCACAGCGCTTCCAGCCGGTCGATTCCCTCGATGCTGGGGTCGGCGGCAAAGACAGCGCCATTGAGCGCGCCGGCTGAGGACCCCACGACGAGATCGGGCGTGATCCCCGCCTGTGTGAGGGCCCGCAACATGCCGACCTGCGACGCGCACAGACTGCCACCGCCCTGCAGCACGAACGCCACAGTGCCGGACGGCGCCCGCCCAGTCGTCGCAGGCCCGGCCGCCGCATCCCGTGGCACCTGGCACGGAGCCATCTCCGACTCCCCCGTCAGCGCGGTATCCATGCCGTCGCCTCCCTTTCCACGAACGACCGTTCTGTTTTGCGCGCTCATCCTGTGCCTCTGATCCACGCAAGTCAAGACGAACATTCGTTTTCCTTGTAGGATGACCTCATGCCAAAAGTCACGGAGCAGTACCTCGTCGACCGGCGCCGGCAGATCCTGGAGGCGGCGCGCCGCTGCTTCCTGCGCAATGGCGGCTTCCAGGCCACCTCGATGCAGGACATATTCGCCGAGTCGGGCCTGTCCTCGGGGGCCGTCTACCGCTACTTCTCGAGCAAGGACGACATGATCCTCGCCATCGCGGAGGACAACGTCCGCGATGTCATCGACATGATCAGGAGGGTGGCCGACGAGCGGAGCGGAGGGGCCGTGGGCGCCGCGCTGGCGGCGGCAGCCGATCTCGTGGACGCCAAGACCGAGAACGAAGGCCTGGCCGAACTCAGCGTCCAGGTCTGGGCCGAAGCGTTGCGGAACCCCCGTCTGGGCTCCCAGTACAGACATATGCTGACGCAGACCCGAGCCGAGATCGCCAACATCGTGCGCGACCATCAGGACACCAGGCGCCTGCCCCCGTCCGTTCCGGCGACCGCTCTGGCGGACGTCCTGGTCAGCATCCTGCCCGGCTACATTCTCCAACTCGCGCTGCTCGGGCCGAATACCATGCATGGCATCGCCGAAGCCCTGCGCGCCCTGTGGCCGTACCCCGGCAGCGACGAGACCTCCGGCGGAGACCCCGTCATGGACGATCACATCGCTGACCGCTGATGCCCCATACGGTTGCCGAACCCGGCTCGTGAACGTGAACGCGTGGTGCCGTCGCACGGTGACCAGCGGCGGCCCTGCGGCAGGCGGGCTTCATGAGGTACGCGCAGGACGGCGCCTCCTCGACCTCTTCCGGTGCGTCAGGGCCGACCGCCCCCGCCACGGCGTAGTCCCTCCAGGCCCGTTCCGCCTTGACGCATGCGTCGTGGAGCTCGGTGCGGCCCTCCCGGCGAACGGCGAGGCACGTGAACCGGTGGATCCGGCTTCAGGACGCGGCCGACTCGGGCCAGAGCGCCCGCAGAGCGTCGGGGACATCTTCCATGGCCTGGGAGTCCCCCATCGCCAGCTGGAGAATGTAGCCGGGCAACGTACACGAGAGCGTGGCAGCGATCCCCTCGGGAGACACCTCGCGCGGCAGGGTGCCGCTCTGCTGGTGCTCGCGGATCACCTCGGTGAGGTCGGAGCGCATCTGGGCGAGCAAGTGTTTGAACTTGTCGGCCAGCGCGGGGTTCCGCAGAGACTCGGACCAGGCCAGGACAGACAGTCCGGCGATGTTCTCCTCGGCGGTCTTGACCCTCACGATATCGAGGACACCGGCCATCATGGCCCCGACGGAGCTGGTCGGGCGCTGTGTGGCGACGGTGTGGACCATGTTCAGGACCTCACGCATGTTCTCCTCGACGATCGCCGTGATCATCTCGTCCTTACTCGCGAAATGCCGGTACACCGCCCCCGCCGAGAGGCCGGACTCCGCGAAAAGGTCCTGCATGGATGTCGAATGGAATCCGTCCCGCACGAAGCAGCGGCGAGCCGCGTCCAGAATCTGCGCACGGCGGGCCTCCATGTATTCCTGCGTGACCTTCGGCATGCATCCATCCTGTATGGAAAAATGAACCTTCGTGTTACGTTAGCACGCTGCGGATTCCCGCGCCCACATTCCGGCGCGCAGTCCGTACTGTGCCGAGATCCCCTGCAGGATGCCCGGGACCACCCGATGCGCCTCGACATCCCGGGGCACCCGGCGCCCGTGAGATCGGCGGCACCGGGCACGTGCAACGCGACGGCAAGCCGTGATCCCGGCCAGGAGCACGGCTTGCCCGTACGCCGAGCACGACACCTACCGGGCCGTCGCCGTACACGACGGACTACCCCGCTCCGCCCGAGGCAGCCGACTCCACCGCGCCCCGGATCACGGCGGCACATGTCGCGGCCCGACCAACCGGTGCTCTGCGCGGACCTCCGTCGCGCACCGCCGACCGGTCGGCCGGGGCGGGCCTGGGACCGGCTCGAGACACCGCGCGCATCAGTCGCTCCTGCGTCACAAACCGATGCCCCGTTCGGTCAAACGATAAAAAGTTTCCAAAAGCACAATATGGGCGTTCACCCGCCCGCCTGCAGAGATGCGGACGGGCGGCGCGGGGCCGCTCCTTCAGCCCTTGTCGCAGTCATTCCCGCAGCTGCCGGGCGCGCCCGTATCGCCACTCCCGTCGGAGGAGCAGACCCTGATGACCAGTACCGGCAAGACGGCTTTCAGTGCGCACGCGAACACGTGTGAGGTGACGGACTCTGCGATCGCGATGCTCGACGACCACGGAACCGTGGTCGGGTGGACGCAGGCCGCGGAGAACCTTGTCGGATACTCCCCGCGGGACGTGGTCGGCCGCTCCGCCGCACTCGTCGTACCACCTTCCGAGGAGGCGCCGACGATATCGGCGTACGTCGAACGCTGCCGCTCGCAGGGGGGATGGTCCGGCACGTCCGCGGTGCGCGACCGAGACGGCCGTATTCTCCATATCAGTCGACGGGTCTCGATGTTGCGGGGTCCGGACGGCGCGGTCCGATGGCTCGTGTCCGTGACCGATGTCGGCACGGTCGGCAGGGACGCGGCGAGCGGACCGATGCGGGAGTCGCTCCTCACCCGTGCGCCGATCGGCATCGTCGTGCGTGACCGGCAGCTGCGCTGCACTTGGGTGAACGACACGATGCAACACCACGACGGCATTTCCCGTGAGCGACGCCTCGGACGTGGCCCCCTCGATGCGCAGCCTGGTTTCGATGCCGAAACAATCGAAGAAGTGATGCGCCAGGTGCTCCAGAGCGGCACCACCAGGGTCCAGGAGTACCGGGCGTGGCTGCCGACAAGCCCGCGCAGGGAGCGCGTCCTCGCGGTCTCGTTCTTCTGTCTCAAGGACGCCGACGACCAAGCGCTGGGGGTGTGCACCATCAGCGTCGACGTCTCCGACAACCGGCAGGCGCGCGAGCGCCTCGCCATCTTGAGCGAGGCGGGTACGCGCCTCGGCGGCACCCTGGACGTCATGCAGACCAGTCAGGAACTGGCCGACCTCGCCGTGCCCTTGCTCGCGGACTATGTCGCCGTGGACCTGGAGCACTCGGTTCCGTTCGGCGAGGGGCCTTCGGTCAGCATCGGCTCGACGGGCGAGCGCCTGCCCCAGCTGCGTCGTGCCGGCTTGGCCTCGGTCCGCCAAGGAGCCCCGGAATCCCCCTGGGCGCACGGCGAACCGGTCTCCGTGCCGCCGGCCTCACCGTTCGCCCACGTCCTGCGTACGGGCAGAGCCCATCTCGAGTCGGTCCTCGACCCCGCTCCGGGCACATGGACCGACCACGACCCGGCTCGGGCGCAGAAGATCCACGAATACGGCATGCACTCCCTGATGATCGTTCCCATTCGTGCTCGACGCACCCTGCTGGGAGTGGCACTCTTCATCCGTACGGAGAACCCGGTGCCGTTCCACGAGAGCGATCTGCTCCTGGCCGAAGAACTCGTCAGCCGTGCCGCGTTGTCGCTGGACAACGCGCGCCAGTACGCGCGCCAGCACGCTGCGGCTCTCGCGCTCCAGCGCACCCTGCTCCCCCGCGGTCTGCGGGGCGGCGCAGCCGTCGAGGCGGCCTCGCGCTACCTGCCCGCCGACATGGAGCACGGAGTGGGAGGCGACTGGTTCGATGTGATCCCGCTGTCCGGTGCCCGCGTCGCCCTCGTCGTCGGCGATGTGGTCGGACACGGCATCAACGCCGCGGCAGGCATGGGACGGCTGCGCACCGCCGTACGCACGCTCGCCGACCTGGAACTGCCCCCCGACGAACTGCTGACCCACCTCGACGACACGGTCCAGCGACTGATCGAGGAAGACACCGAGGCCGCGGATCAGACACCTGCGATCGCGGGCGCCACCTGCCTGTACGCCGTCTACGACCCCCTCACCCGCCGGTGCACCATGGCGCGGGCCGGCCACCCCCCGCCCGCGATCGTCGACCCGCACGGCAGGGTCACCTTCCCCGACCTTCCGCCCGGGACGCCCTTGGGCGTCGGCCTGGGGAATTGCTTCGAGTCCGTCGAGATGGAACTGCCCGAAGGGAGTCTGCTCGCCATGTACACCGACGGTCTGATCGAGACCCGCGACCAGGACCTCGAGGAAGGCATGCGCCACCTCGGCACCGTCCTGGCACAACCGGGGCACTCCCTGGAAGACCTCTGCCGGCTCACCACCGAGTCCTGCCCGAGACAGGCGCCCTGCGACGACGTCACCCTGCTCCTCGTTCGCACCCGATCGCTCGGGTCCACCCAGGTCACCTCGTGGACACTGCCCAACGATCAGACCGCCGTCCACAGCGCCCGGGACCTGACAGCCCGGCAACTGACCCGATGGGGCTTGGAAGGCCTTCAGGACCCCACGAAGCTGATCGTCAGCGAACTGGTCACCAACGCTGTCCGTCACAGCACCGGTCCCATCATGCTGCGACTGATCCAGCACGAAGTCCTGACCTGCGAAGTGGCCGACAACGACGCCTTCTCCCCACATCTACGTCGCGCACGCACCACCGATGAGAACGGCCGCGGCCTCTTCCTGGTCGCCCAACTGTCCCGCAGATGGGGCTATCGCCCGATACCGGAAGGGAAAGTGGTCTGGGCCGAACAAGACCTGTGACTCGTCATCGGCGCTGATGTCCGCGAGGCGGACACACAGGTCAGGTTCCACAAGCCGGCGCCCGCTGGACCGGGCGGGAGGTCCAGGACGTCTGCCGCTGCGCGGGGAAGCGAATCGGGTCGCGGCCGGTGGGGTGACGAGCACTTCGCGACGCAGGACACCAGGATCGACTCCAGGGTGTCCATTCACCTGTGGCCAGGCGGGTGCCCAGATCCGACTACCTGGGCACCCGCCGTGTGTTCAGTCGCCGCTTCGGTCCGCCGTCACCTCCCGGCGGAGGGGCCGCGGTGCAGGAACGCGCGGTCCACCGTCTGACGGACGCTGTCGCCCGCGCTGTCCGTCGCGGTGATCCGCAGCGTCACGTACGCGTCCCGGTGGACCGAGGCCGGCCGCTCCACTGTGGCGTTGAAGTCCGTCCCCTTGCCGAGCCGCTTCGTGCGGGCCGTGGTCCAGGTCGAGCCGTCGTCGTACGACACCTCGGCCTTGAGGGTGACTCCGCGCGGAGCCGGCAGACCGTCCGGCAGGCGCACGCTCAGCCCCAGCGCGTGCGACCGGTGCGGCCCGACGGCGTTCCGGGCGTCCACCGGCGCGTCGTAGTCGACCTGGAGCAGCGGCAGCAGCGTGGCGGTCGCCGCGCTGTCCGAGGCGAACGTCCAGGACGTCTTGGTGCCGGTGGCGAACTGCCAGTCGGCGGAGGTACGGGCGGTGGTCAGGTCGAGCCGGTAGCCGGCCCTGCCCGCGGGGACCTCGAAGGCGCCCCACGCTCCGTCGTCGGACTTCGCCACGAGCTTGCCGTCACGGTACAGCTCCGCCCGGGTCACGTCGCTCGTGTCGCCCGCAGCGGACCGAGTACCGACACCGCCGAACCCGCCGGCCTCGGCGAACGACCAGTGGCCTGCCTCGGAGTCGGCGAACTCCGGGACGTAAAGCGACAGGGTGTCGCCGTTGCGCACCGAGGCGGGCCAGCCCTGCACCCCGTGCGGGATCGACGGGCGCACCGGAGCCGCGAACCACCGCTCCGTGGCGTGCTGTCCGGGCTTGTAGGTGTGGGCGGCGTCCCGCATACCGACGCCCAGTTCGAGGTCCCGCTCCCTGACGGTGTTGTGGTGGACGGTGTGCCGCCACAGCGTGTCGCCGGCCGTCACGTATTCCACGCGTTCCTGGCCCATCGGCACGTCGCGGGTGTACTGGTTCCAGGCGGTGTCCTGGTACGGCCGCCATCCGAAGCGCTGCTCGCTGCCCCAGGCCGAGGCCCCGGTGCGGGCGTAAGCAGCGCGAACGACCGCGCTGTTGCGGTCGGTGACCGTGTACACGAGGTGCTCGGGGACGCGCTGCTGGGACACCTGCATCACGTCGTACAGGTACGGGCTCTTGACCGTGCCGGAGAAGTCGACCGTGGTGGTGCGCTGTCCGGCGCGCTTGAGCAGGTCGGTGCCCTCCGCCGCGCCGGCCCGCATGACGGGCAGGGGGAGGCGGTCGCCGTCCGGCTGCCAGCGTGTCCAGGGGTAGAAGCCCTGCGGCATCACCAGCATCAGCGCCTTGGCTCCGGCGGCCGCCGCGGCCTGCGCCAGTTCGGTGTCGTTGCCGAACTCGTACCGGATGACGGCGAGCTTCCCGCGCACGTGGGCGGCCTTGAGGTCGGCGGCGGTGCCCGCGCCGGCGTCCACCGCGGTCAGCCGGGTTCCCCGGTCGTCGAAGGCAGGTGAGGTCGCCAGGTAGTACGGGGTGAAGCCCGTGGAGCTGCCGGACACCTTCGCCCGCAGCTGGGGAGCCGTCATCTGCCAGCGCGAGGCGAACTCGAAGGTGCCGTCGGTGACCTGGGCCGTGGGGCTGACGTAGATCCGCTTGGCGACGTCGAAGAACATCACGCCCTGGATCAGGCCGTGTCCGGCGATCTTGCGGTACGTCTGGTAGCTGAGGATGCCGCGCTGCTCGGCGGGCTTGGGCGTGCGGATCTGCACCTCGGTGACCTTGGAGGCGTCCAGCGTCACCGTGGTGTCCTTGGCCACCATCACCTGCGGGTTGATCACCGCGACCAGTTCCTGGCCGTCCGCCGCGTTGTCCACGGTGCTGTAGTCGACCTGGTAGGTGCCCTCCTCGACGACGGCGACCGCGGGTTCGGCGCTGGTGTACGACACGAAGCCGTCCTGGCCCCAGATGGTCGGCAGCCAGCCCGGCAGCACCTGGCCGGCGCGGTCACGGGCGATCACGGTGAGTCGGTGCAGCGGCGCGTGCACGACCAGGGAGAGCGTGGTGTGGGCGACCACGGTGCCGTCGGCGCCGGTCGCGGTGGCGTAGCCGTAGTACGCGCCTCGCTTGGCGTTCCTCGCGTCGGTGCTTAGTGGCACGTCGGCGGAGGCGCCGGGGGCGAGGTGCACGGTGCCGGCGCCGGGCGTGACGACACCGGCCGTCAGGGCGACACCGTCGGAGGTGGCCAGGGCGACGGTCAGCTTCAGGTCGACGGCGTGGTCACCGGTGTTGGTGTAGTGCAGGGTCGCCGACTGCTGCCGGCCACCGCCCACCTGGAGAGCGGGCAGCGTGACGCTGCCGGTGGCCGTGACCGGGCCCATCGCCGAGGCGATGTCGATCCGGCCGCCGCCCTGCTCGGTCTCCTTCTCACCTGACACGGTGTGCGCGGTGCTGATCAGCGCGTCCTTCAACTGCTGCCCGGTCCAGCCGGGGTGCTGCTGGGCCAGGAGCGCCACGGCACCGGCGACGTGCGGTGTCGCCATCGACGTACCGGACGCGGCCGTGTAGTCGGAGTCGACCGGGTCGCCCATCGTCGTGCCCGCGGCACGCGCGGCGACGATGCCGACGCCCGGAGCGGTCACGTCCGGCTTGACGGCCTGGTCACCGAGGCGCGGGCCACGGCTGGAGAAGGAAGCGAGGGAGTCGTCGCGGTCCACGGCGCCCACGGTCAGCGCGGCGTCGGCCGCACCGGGCGAACCGATGGTGGAGTCGCCGTTCTCGCCGGCGTTGCCCGCGGCGACCACGAAGAGGGTGTCGGTCGAGGCGGACAGCGTGTTGAGCGCCTGGCTCATCGGGTCGGTGCCGTCGGTCGGCTGGTCCGAGCCCAGGCTCATGTTGACGACCTTGGCGTGCTCCGCGGCCGCCCACTCCATGCCGGCGATGACCTGCGACTCCCAACCGAAGCCGTCGTCACCCAGCACCTTGCCGATCAGCAGCTCCGCCTTCGGCGCCACACCTCGGCGGGAGCCGGAGGACGCCGCACCCGTACCGCCGACGATCGACGCCACATGCGTACCGTGACCGAAGTGGTCCACGGTGTTCGCGCTGTCCGAGAAGTCCTTGGCCTGCGCGATCCGGCCCGCCAGATCCGGGTGCGTCGCGTCCACACCCGTGTCCAGCACGGCCACCTTCACGCCTTGGCCCTCGTACCCGGCCTTCCACGCCGTCGGCGCGTTGATCTGCGCCGTGCTGCGGTCCAGCACCGGCGAGACCCGGCCGTCCAGCCACACCCGCGGGGTCGCGGCGGCTCGGGCGGCACCCTCGGCGCCTCCCGGGGTCAGCGTCTTCCAGAAGGCGCCCAGGTCGTCGTCCGCGACGCGCAGCGACCGTGCGTGCATGCTGTCCAGCGTGCGTACGGGGGCCGACGCCTCATTGAACGCGGCGACCCGGTCCGCGACGGCGGCCGCCGTCTTCTCGCTCCTCGCCGTCGTCCGGGTCACGCCAGTACGCGGATCGGCGGAGACGATCAGGGGCAGCGCCGACGTGCCGGCCTCGTCGTAGCCCTGGGCGATCAGGGTGGAGACGTCGAACAGACGCCGGTCGAGCGTCCCGGCGGCGACCAGGTCCGCGGCGTCCGACGGCAGCACTGTCAGGTCGCCGCCGTCCTCCTGGTACGTGCGGAAGACGATGCCCTCGCGGCCCGGTCCCGGCTCCACCGACGCCATGGAGCGGCCGTCCGCGGCGGGCGTGACCGTCACACGGTCTCCGGTCATGAGTCGTACGGTCTCGGAGTGGGCCCCCGGTGCGACGACGGACCCCGCCACGCTCTCCTGGGACGGCCGGGCGGAAGCGGCCTGGACGCTCCCGGTGGTCAGCAGAACTCCTGTTGATATAGCCGCTGTCAGGCGGATCCATGCCATCGGCCGAGCACCTCTCGTTCAGCGTGCGGTCACACGTTGTCTGACAGAGTCCGCCGATGACATAGCTCAGGCCACGCCTCTCAGCTGTCACAGCTGCGACATGTCCCAACGGCGCCACGACGCCGCCCTCGTTCACGTCTCACCCCAGCCGTGGGCGTTCTTCGCGTTCTGAAGTCCGTCGAACTGCCGACGGCGCGACAGCCCCGAGGCAGCCCTGCCGAGCGCGTGCGCGGCGACGTGTGCGATACCGCGCGAGGACGCGAACTTCCGCCACGAGCAGCGAGGTTCCGGACGCCGGCCTCCCGCGGGGCCGCCTTCGTCAACCGGCCTGAGGCGACCGCGTCGCTTCGCGTCCCATGGGCTCGAGGCCCTCGAACGTCATCCCCTCCTCGACGGCGGGCGGTGCAGCCGTATCCGCCTCGTACAACTGCTGGCCGCGGTCTCTCGAGAAGTCGACCTGCAGGACGTAGCGGGGCTTGGCGACGACCGTCAGCAGGTTTTTGTACATCGCGCCGACGCGGGTCTCGAAGTGCTCGAGGCTCTGGTCGACTGCGTGTGTGATGAGTGCGAGCCCGGCCCACGCGCCGGCGATCTGGTGCGCCGCCATGGTGGTGTCCGCGTAGGGCTCCAGCTCTCCCGCCTCTTTGGCGTCGTTCAACTGTTGCTGGTTCAGGCGAATCCAGTCGGGCCACGGGGTGCCGTAGGTGGTGGGCGCGCTGTAGGCGACGGACAGGCGCAGGGCTGCTCGCAGGGCCGGCTCGCGGGTGATGCGGTAGGCCAGGACCATGCCGGTGTCGACGATCACCTGGAGAGCGAGGTCATGGGGCGGCAGGGCGACCTCGAGTGTTTCCCTCAGGAGCGTCGTCGCCAAGTGCTGCTTGGATGCGAAGTGGTGGTAGAAGGCGCCTTTAGTGGCGCCCGCGGCGGCGATGATGCGGTTGACGGACGCTCCTCCGTATCCCGTCGTCTCGAACTCGCGGCCGGCCGCGTCGAGGATTCTCTGCCGCGTCGTCCTGGCCCGTTCCGCGGCCGACGGTTCCGGCTGCTCGCGATCTGCCACCGCCACCCACCCTTTCGTCGTCTGCCGCGGCAATGCCCGCCGTGCGTACGGCACTTGCCGGTGCCCTCGTCGCGGCAGGGCCGAGGGTGTCCCGGGATCAGAGCAGGGCGTCGCGCAGCACGACCTGCTCAAGATCGCCCTGGCATCCTTCCAGGCCTGGGGCCGGAGTGGGGAGTTGGGCCTCGCTCCACCAGCCCGAAAAGTCGCGGCTTCCGCGGTCGGCGCAGGTGCTGCAGGCGAGCAGTGGCCGGCCGATGGGCGCCTTGGCGCACTCTGCGGCCTCTGTCCGGCCGCGTTCATGGACTGGCGTCACCTCCCCGCAGCCTCGGATGTCCGGATCCGGTAACAACAGTGGCTCTCGGTGCTGTTGTGGTTGCACTGAGCTTGACCTCAAAGTGACTTGAGTCACAAACTATATGCCTCACGAGGACAGACCAGATGGTCTCTCCGGCGAAGTTCGCGGGACTCGGCACCGGCCGAGCAGTGCGCTGGGCTGCAGTCGGCGCACATGTGATCTCCCCCGGAATTACTGGCCTGTGCGCCTGTTGAGCCCCGTGTTCGTGAGACCTGGCTGCACACCTCGCTGCCCGGTGACACTCGATCTTGGGAGACCTACTGGTCTGTTATCGGGGTTCGCAGACAGGGCCTGGGCGGTCGACGTCACGGCGGCCTGAGACCGACGAGAGGACGCGGATGAGCCTTTGGATGCAGGCAGGTGCCACGGGAGTGCCGCTCGCGGCGTCCGTGGCGGCGGCGGTGTACTACCGGCGCAGCGCGAAACAGCACGAGCGAGCGGGGACAGAGGCAGCCCGGGAGCGGGACGCCGGCGCCGCGGAGCTGGAAGCGGTGGCGGTCGCCCTCGGCCGCCTGGCCGACGAGATCGTGCCGGGCGTCGCGGCTCGGACGGTCCCCGCGACCCGCATGCGATTTCCGGGGCTGGTACCGGACCCGCTGGAGGGCACCGCCCTGGCCGAGCGGCTCACGGCGGTGGCGCAGGGGCTGGGTTACGCCGTCGAGCAGGTCCGCGCCGAGGAAGCCGAGAGCGCCGGCGCGCGGGTCGCCGAGGCGCATGCGGCAGCCCAGGAAGCGACCCGGGCAGTGGTACGTGGCGTCGCCTCCTCTATGGTCGCCGTCGCGTCCCGGCTGAACCGGCAGGTCAGTACCGCGGTTCGCGAGCACGCCGCCGACGAGGTGTACGCGTCGCTGATGGCGATCGACCGGCAGTCTCAGCAGCTGCTGCTCGCGGCCCAGTCCTACCTGATCCTCAGCGGGGGGAAGTTGTCGCGGCGGTGGCCGGACTCGTCGCTGACCGACGTGGTGCGGGCGGCGATGGGCTACCTCGACGGTTTCGAGCGGATCGTGCACGAGGAGTGCCGTGTCGCGGTGACCGCGAGGGCCGTGGGCCCGGTCATCCATGCGCTCGCGTTGCTCCTCGACAACTCCTTGCGCTACTCACCGCCGACCGCGCGAGTGGAGGTCCGCCTCAACGAGGGCTACCACGGGGTGACGGTGACGATCGACGACGCCGGGATCTGCATGAGCCCGGAGCAGTTGAAGGAAGGCCGTGACGTGCTGGCGGCCGCGCAGGAGGCCGACATCGCGCTGGAGGCGCAGCCGCGCGTCGGCTTCCGGGTGGTGGCGGCACTGGGCAAGGCCTACGGATTCCAGGCCGACGTACAGGCGCCCAACAGCCAGCACGGGACCCGGGCTTTGCTGTTTCTGCCGAAGCCGATCCTGACAACGCTGGAGGACGTCTCCGCTGGGCCGGTGGCGCAGGCGTCCGGACCGGCGGCCACCACCGAGAACGGCCTGACGGTGCGCAGGCCACGTCACCCGGCCGCGCAGGGCGCGCCCGCCGAAGCCGGGTGGGACGAGCACGAATCGGTCCGGCCGGGCCGGGCGAGCGTGGCTGCGGCCTGGGCGCAGGGGATCGGCCAGGGACGCCGCGACGCCGGCGACGACAACTGACGAGGGAACCGTGATCATGGACCGTTTCACGAACACCACCAGCCACGCCAATGCTCTCGGATGGCTCCTCGACGAGCAGCTGGGCAGCCTCCGTGACGTGCGGCACGCGGTGCTGATCAGTGCCGACGGCCTGCTGCACTCCCGCACCCGGTCGCTGGCGCAGGAGTCGGCGGAGAAGCGCGCGGCCATGGGCTCGGGACTGCTCGCGATCGCCCGGGAGTACGGCGCCGTCTCCGAGGGCGGCGGGTGCCGGCAGGTACTGATGGAACTGGAGAACCATCTCTGCCTGCTCGGTCAGGCCGGGGTCAACATGCTGCTGCTGGTGGAGACGGCCGGACCGGACGCCGATGTCGCCACCATCGCCGGGCAGATGGAGATGCTCGCCAGGCGCCTGGGTGAGCACATGAGCATCGCCGACCGGCGGCCATGATCGGTCCGCAGCGCGACCCCGACCTGGTGCGGCCGTTCGTCCGTACCGGTGGGCGGGACCGCGCGCCGGCGACCGTCCGGCTGGAGACCCTGGTGCGCGCCGCGACCGTCCCGTCCGGCGCGCTGTCCCAGGACGCACGCCGGGTGCTGGACCTGGTCGGCGGCGTGCGGGGCGCGCTCGCGGTCGCCGACATCGCCGCGGCTTTGGACCTGCCCTTGTCCACGGCCCGCATCCTCGTGGCCGACCTGATCGACAGCCGCCACCTGGACACCCCGATCAGTGCCCGCTCCGACCAGCCCGCCATCAACATCCTGCAGGAGGTGCTGCGTGGTCTCCGCGCAAAGCTCTGACCCGGCCCCGACGACCGCCACACGGTCAGCGAAGATCGTCATCGCAGGTGGGTTCGGGGTGGGCAAGACCACCTTGGTGGAGTCCGTCTCCGAGGTCGAGCCGCTGCGCATGGACGAGCAGATCACCGAGGCCAGCACCGGCGTGGACGACCTGCGCCGCACTCCGGCGAAGTCCACCACGACCGTCGCGATGGACTTCGGGCGCGTCCACATCAACGACGACCTCGTGCTGTACGTGTTCGGCACCCCGGGGCAGGCCCGCTGGCGCTGGCTGTGGAAGAGCCTGACCGAGGGCGCGCTGTGCGTGCTCGTCCTGGTCGACACCCGCAGCCTGGACGACTCCCACGCGGTCCTGGACCTGGTGGAGGAACTCGGCGTGCCCTACGGCGTCGCGGTCAACCTCTTCGACGCCGCGCCCAGGTATGCGGTGGAAGAGATCCGCCGGGCCCTCGCACTGGCCGACGACGTGCCGCTCACCGAGTGCGACGCCCGCGACCGGGTCTCCTCGCTGACCGCTCTCATCGACCTCATCGAGCACCTGTCCTCATCCCACCTGGAGCTCCAGCCGTGACGCACCCACTGCTCTCCTCCTCCCATGTCCCCCTGTGGAGTGAGGACTTCGCCGCCGACCCGCACCGTGCCTACGCTCAGATGCGCTCCCTCTACGGCCCCCTGGTCCCCGTCGAGCTGACCCCGGGCGTGCCCGCGACGCTCGTCATCGGCTACGCCCAGGCCGTGCGCATCCTCAATGACCCGGACCGTTTCCCGGCCGATCCGCGGCAGTGGCAGGACTCGGTGCCCGACACCTGCCCGGTCAAGCCGATGCTGGAGTGGCGGCCCAACGCGATCCGCTCCCAAGGACAGGAACACGCCCGGTACCGGGGCGCGAACGTCAGCGCCCTGCAGACGGTCAACCAGCACTGGCTGCGGACACTCGTCGAGCGGGTCTGCGACCGCGCCATCGAGCAGTTCCTCGCCGACGGTCGGGCCGATCTGCTGAACCAATACGCCCAGCAGGTCACCTTCCAGGCCTTGTCCGACCTCCTGGGCTGCCCCGACGACATCGGGCAGCGCATCGCCGAGGGCATGCTCGAACTGTTCGACGGCGTGAACGCCGTACGCGGCAACATCACCCTGGGCCGGGCAGTCGCCGATCTCGTCACGCTCAAGCGGCAGCGGCCCGGATACGACATCACCTCGCGGCTCCTCGAACACCCCGCACGGCTCAGCGACACGGAGATGAGCCACCAGGTCGTCACCCTGTACGGGGCGGGCATCGAGCCCGTGGTCAACCTGATCACCAACGCGCTCCTCAAGCTGCTGACCGACCCCGTGGTCTCCGGCGACGTCCACGCCGGCGGCGCGTCCGTACGCGAGGCCCTGGACATCGTCCTCTACCGGGACCCGCCCCTGGCCAACTACTGCTTCAGCTATCCGCCGTACCCGGTGGAGATCGACGGCTACCTCCTGCCTGCCCGCGAGCCGGTCGTCATCTCCATGGCCGGCTGCAACAACGACCCCGCCCTGGGCGGGGCGGGAAGCGCCTCCGGCGACCGCGCGCACCTGGCCTGGAGCACCGGTCCGCACGCCTGCCCCGCCCGACCGATCGCCTACCTCATCGCCGAAACCACCATCACCCACATCCTGGACGCGCTGCCCACGATGACGCTCGCGTGCCCGGCACACCAGCTGACCTGGCGCCCCGGGCCCTTCCACCGGGCCCTCACCCGCCTCCCCGTGACCTTCCCTGCCGTCATTCGAGACTCAGGACCCCGATGACTCACTCCAGCAGCGAGAAGCCCTTCGTCCTCGACCCCACCGGCGCCGACCGGCGCTCCGAGCACCGGCAACTGCACGCTCGCGGCCCCGCCGCCCTGGTCGACGTCCTGGGCGTGCAGGCCCACGCGCTGTCCAGCCCTGACCTGATCAAGAGGCTGCTGACCAGCCCCGACGTGTCCAAGGACGGCCGCGCGCACTGGCCGCCCTTCGCCGACGTCATCAAGACCTGGCCGGCCGCGCTGTGGATCGCGGTCGAGAACATGTTCACCGCCTACGGCCCCGACCACCGCCGGCTACGGCGGATGATCGCGCCCGCTTTCTCCGCCCGCCGGATCGCGGCCCTCGACGACGTCGTGGAGAACGTCGTCACCCGCGTCCTCGACCACCTCGACACCTACCCGGCCGGCGAGACAGTCGACCTGCGCGAACGCCTCGCCTACCCGGTCCCGATCGCCGTCATCGGCCACCTCCTCGGCATCTCCGCCGACCAGATGGACTCCTTCCGCGCCGTGGTCGACGGCGTCTTCGACACCACCCTCACCGCGGACGCCGCAGCCAAGAACGCAGCCGCCCTGTACGAAGTCATCGGCCACCTGGTGACCGCCAAGCGGGCCGCGCCAGGCGAGGACCTCACCTCACACCTCATCACCGTCCGCGACAACGACGGCGACGGCAAGGGGCTGACCGAAGCCGAACTGCACGGCACGCTCGTGCTGATGATCAGCGCCGGATACGAGACCACCGTCGGCGTCATCGACCAAGCCATCAGCCTCCTGCTCACCCACCCCGAGCAGCTGGACGACATCCGCGCGGGCCGCGCGAACTGGAGCGACGCCGTCGAGGAGACACTCCGCCTGGAACCGCCCGTCACCCACGTGCCCCTGCGGTACGCGGTCACCGACATCCCCCTGGACGACGGTCAGGTCATCGCCCAGGGCGACGCCCTCCTCGTCTCCATCGGCGCCGCCAACGTCCACCCCGCCTGGCACGGCCCGACCGCCGGTACCTTCGACATCCACCGCGCCGACCGCGAGCATCTCGCCTTCGGCCACGGCGTCCACTTCTGCCTCGGAGCCCCGCTGGCCCGACTGGAAGTCATCACCGTCCTGCGCGGCCTGTTCGAGCGCTTCCCCGAGATCGCCCTCGCCGACGACCCCGGCGCGCTGATCCCGCTGAGCTCCCTCATCAGCAACGGCCACCAGGCCCTGCCCGTACGACTCCGCCCGGCAGCCACCTGACACCGAGGGCGTCTCCGCGAAGTCCTCCGGTCACCACCACCGCTCTCGCCCCGACCCTGGCCTCCAGGCGGTCCCCGCCGCTTGCCGAGTCCGACCCGTCCGGCGCCGTCATGCGTGCCGGGCCGCTCGGCGGCCAGGCCGACGCGAGTGGAGGCCGCTCCCACCTGGCCCGCGCCGCACGCCCCGGCCTCCCGGGCCCTGGCCACCGCCTCGCCACTCACCTGTGCCACGTCGACCAGGCCGGTCACCGCGAACCCCTCCCCGGCCCGACCGCTCCGGCACAGTCCGCCGCGCCGGCCCACACCTGTTCCGCGCTGTCGACAGCGCGGAACGGTGACCGGGTTCGGCGCGGGAAGCCGAGGCGGGATCCCGGTTGAGGCCGTCGGCGATCGGTTGGACAGTGAGAATCATGAATCGGCACCGGCGCCCATCGCGAAAGGCCCCATGGATCACGGGCGGCGCGGCAGCGCTCGTCCTGGGGGGCGGCTTCGGGATCTGGGCACTGGTGTCGTCCGACGAAGGCGGCACACCCCGCCCGACACCGTCGCGCTCGGGAATCCTGTCCCTGCCGTCGATCAGTCCGCTGCCTTCCCGAAAGCCTGAGCCGAAGCCGTCGGGCTCGTCGGCACGTACACCCACAGGCACGGGGACGCCCCGGTCGACGCCGACGAACCGGCAACCGGCGTCACCCCACGTTCCGCCCACCCCGCCCGGCGTCCGACCCGTCCCACCGGTCGTTCCGCCGGCTTCGCCCCGGACAACGGCCGCTCCGTCGGCCGGGCACACGCCGAGTGCGACGCGGCCCCAGACCGCGGAGCCCATACCGTCGTCGACTGCGCCGCGGCCGCCGACGACTTCGCCCCGGCCGTCGGCGTCGTCGACGACCACACGACCGAGCCCGTCCACAGCCGCGCCGCACCCTTCCCGGACGGCCGAACCGACCCCCACCCGCACAGCCGCACCGCACCCCACCCGCACGGCCGAACCAACCCCCACCGGAACAGCCGCACCGCGCCCCACCCGAACGGCCGCGCCAACCCCCACCCGAACAGCCGCACCCACCCGCACGGCCGAACCAACCCCCACCGGAACAGCCGCACCGCACCCCACCCGCACGACCCCGCCAACCCCCACCCGAACAGCCGCACCCACGCCCACCCGCACAGCGGCACCACCCCGCACCCAAACGGCCCCACCATCCCCCACCCGAACCACCAAGCCCACCCCCACTCCAACGGCCCCGCCAACACCCACCCGAACAGGCGCACCCACCCCCGCCCGAACAGCGGCGCCCTCCCCCACCCGAACGGCCCCGCCAACCCCCATCCGAACAGCCGCACCAACCCCCACCCGAACAGCCGCTCCCTCCCCCACCCGAACGGCCGCACCAACTTCCACCAGAACAGCCGAACCCTCTCCCACCCGTTCGAGCGCACCGCCTCCCGCCCGATCGACCACGCCGAAGCCACCCACCGCGCCGACGAAGCCGGTCACTCCGACGAAGCCGGTCACTCCGACGCCGCCGATCACCGGCGACGGAGCGGAGACGACGACCTGGGTCACGTCCTCTGCGGCGGTCGCCGCCGCTCGACGGATGGCGGCTGCCGGAGTCGTCGGCGACCCGGTGTGCTCGATGGCGGCCGTGCGACAGCCTGACCCGAGCCTGGTCCCCCAGGGTGGTCAGATCGGCATCGGTCACTACGGCGACTACTGGTGCCTGATCTGGTAGGCAGGGCCGGACTGGCACAGCGGGGCCGGCCGCGAGCCACGTACGCCTGTCGGAGCGAGCCCTCCGCGCAGGCCTGGGACGCGAGCTCAGGTCGACAAGGCCGCCGGAGCGGTCTTCGAACGGTCGGGCACGTGCGGGATGTTCTTTCTCGGCTCCTGAGCCGACCGGCCGACGGCACCGTTCAAGAGCTCAGACGCACCACACGAGATCCGTCTCATGACGCAGGGCAGACCGGAAGCCGGCACCTTCGTGGTGATCGAGAGGTACCGGCTTCCGGTTCGTCGAGTGTGAACCCGGCCTCCGTGGCTTCCACCCGTAACTGCGGGAAGGCGGCCATCCGCCGCGCACGACCGCCGGGTTCAGGCGTCCTCGGCGAGGAAGCGGAGGTCCAGACGATCCTCGAGTTCGGGCACGTCGATGCCGAAGGTCTGCCGCACGCTGACGCCGCGCGGGGTGATGTCGAACACCGCCAGGTCCGTGTAGACGCGGTTCACGCAGGCGAGTCCGGTGAGCGGGTAGGTGCACTCGCGTACCAGCTTGGGCGTTCCGTCCTTGGTGAAGAGGTCCATCATGACGAAGACCTGCTTCGCTCCGATCGCCAGGTCCATGGCCCCGCCCACCGCCGGGATGGCGTCGGGCGCGCCCGTGTGCCAGTTGGCCAGGTCTCCGTGCGCGGAGACCTGGAACGCGCCGAGGACACAGATGTCCAGGTGTCCGCCGCGCATCATGGCGAAGGAGTCGGCGTGGTGGAAGTAGGCGGCTCCGGGCAGTTCGGTGACGGGAACCTTGCCGGCGTTGGTCAGGTCCGGGTCGACCTGGCCCTCCTTCGCCGCGGGGCCCATGTTGAGCATGCCGTTCTCGGTGTGCAGGACGACGCCGGAGCCGGGGGACAAATGGTCGGCGACAAGGGTCGGCTGGCCGATGCCCAGGTTGACGAAGGCACCGTGTGGGATGTCACGAGCCACCAGGGCGGCGATGTCGTGCTTGCTCAGCGGGCCTTGTGCGTTCGTGGGAGAGGTCTGGTTCATGAGTGATCAGCCACCTGCACCACACGGTCGACGAAGATGCCGGGTGTCACGACCGTCTCCGGGTCGATCGCGCCGGTCTCGACGATCTCGCGGACCTGGGCGACCACCGTGGTGGCCGCGGTGGCCATGACGGGGCCGAAGTTCCTGGCGGTCTTGCGGTAGACGAGATTGCCCATGCCGTCGGCCCGGTGGGCACCGATCAGTGCGACGTCTCCGCTGATGGGGTATTCCAGTACATGACTACGGCCGTTGATCACGCGTACCTCCTTGCCCTCGGCGAGCAGAGTGCCGGCGCCGGTGGGGCAGAAGAAGGCGCCGATGCCCGCTCCGGCCGCCCTCAGCCGCTCCGCCAGATTGCCCTGGGGGACCACTTCGAGCTCGATCCTGCCCGCCCTGTAGAGGTTGTCGAACACCCATGAGTCGGCCTGGCGGGGGAAGGAGCAGATCACCTTGCGGACCCGGCCCTTGGCCAGCAGTGCGGCGAGGCCCGTGTCGCCGTTTCCGGCGTTGTTGGAGACGACGGTGAGGTCCGTGGCCCCCTGCCGGATCAGGGCGTCGATCAGGGCCACCGGCATACCGGCCATGCCGAATCCACCGACGAGTACCGTCGAGCCGTCCTGGACGCCGGCGACCGCCTCGTCCGGGCTGGTGCACATCCGCGCGGTCATCGACCGCTCCCGGACACGTTCTCCAGGACCACGGCGAGTGCCTGGCCGACCCCGATGCAGATGGCCGCGACGCCCCATCGCTGCTGCGACTCCTGCAGCCGGCGGGCCAGAGTACCGAGAAGCCTGCCACCGGAGGCGCCCAGCGGGTGGCCGAGCGCTATGGCACCGCCCTTGGCGTTGACGATCCGCGGGTCGATGTCCCAGGCGTCGACGCACGCCAGCGCCTGCACGGCGAAAGCCTCGTTGAGCTCGACGGCGGCGACATCCGACCAGGAGATGCCCGCGCGCTTCAGCGCCCTGTTCACGGCCTCGACGGGGGCGTAACCGAACATCTGCGGGTCCACCGCGGCCACGCCGCGGCCCGCGACGCGGGCGACGGGATCGATGCCGATGCGTGCCGCGGCGGAGCCCGAACCGAACAGCACCGCCGAGGCGCCGTCGTTCAGTGGTGAGGAGTTGCCTGCCGTGATCACACCGCCGGTACGGAAGGCCGCCTTGAGTGTGGCGAGCTTCTCGGTGGTGGATCCGGGGCGGATGCCCTCGTCCCGCCGCACAGCGACGCCGTCACGGCCCTCGACGGGAATGATCAGATCGTCGTAGAAGCCGGCGTTCCAGGCGTCGTCGGCGAGACGGTGGGAACGGACGGCGAATTCGTCCTGGCGCTCCCGGGAGATGGCGAAGCGGTCGACCAGCTGCTCGTTCGCCTCCCCCAGGGAGACCGTCCACTCCTTGGGCATGCGCTCGTTGACCAGGCGCCAGCCGAGCGTGGTGGACACCGCGGTCATGTCCCCCGGGGCGAAACCGCGCTCAGGCTTGGGCAGGACCCAGGGTGCCCGGGTCATCGACTCGACCCCGCCGGTGAGGACGATGTCCGCGTCGCCGGTCTCGATGGCGCGCGAGGCGATGAGGGCGGCGTCCAGGGATGATCCGCACAGACGATTGACGGTCGTGGCGGGTACCGAGGTCGGGAGTCCCGCGAGCAGAACGGCCATCCTGCCGACGTTGCGGTTGTCCTCACCGGCGCCGTTGGCGTTTCCCCAGACGACGTCGCCGATCTCCGCCGGATCCAGCTCGGGCGTCCTGGCCAGTGTCCCGGTGATGGCCTGGGCCGCGAGGTCGTCGGGCCGGACGTGGGCGAGAGCGCCCGCGAACCGGCCGAAAGGTGTTCGCGCTGCCGTGTAGAGATAGCTGTCGGTCATACCGCCACCGTAGGAGCCGCACTTCAGTACGTCCAAGACCTAATCGCGATGGATTGATAAGGGAGCCTTATAGGATGGTGCCATGGAACTACGGCAGATCCGGTACTTCCTGGCACTGGCCGAGGAATGCCATTTCGGACGTGCGGCCGCCCGCCTGCACGTGGCGCAGCCGGCCCTCTCCCAGCAGATCAAACAGCTGGAGAAGGACCTGGGGACGGCGCTGTTCACCCGTTCCACCAGGCACGTGGCGCTGACCGAAGCCGGTCATCAGCTCGTCGAGCACGCACGCGCCCTGGTCACGGAGGAGGAACGGGCCCGGCTGCACATGAGGGAACTGGCCACCGGTCACGCCGGCCGAGTCTCCATCGGCTTCATCGGTACGGCCACCTACGACGTACTGCCGCAGGTCGCACGTACCGTGCGGGCACAGCTGCCCAAGATCACCATGGACCTGCGGGGCGAGCTCCTCACCCCCGACCTGGTCGACGGCCTGCTGGCCGGCACCTACGACCTCGCGCTCCTGCGTGGCCCGGTGGAGCGGGAGGACATCCGCACCACACCACTGCGCTCCGAATCCCTGGTGGCCGTGCTGCCGTCGCACCATCCCCTGGCGGGCCGGCAGCGCATCTCGCTCAAGGCCCTGGCCGGCGAACCCTTCGTCATCCACCCGTCCCGGTCCCGCTCCTCCATGTACGACTGGGTCCTGGCCGCGTGCCGAAGGGCCGGATTCCAGCCCGCGTCGCTGATGGAGGTCGGCGAGACCGCCACCCTGGTCGTCTTCGTGGCGGCCGGACACGGCGTCGCCCTCGTTCCCGAGTCCGTACAGAGCCTCCGCCTCAGCAGCGTGGCCTACGTCCCGATCACCGAGAGCGAGTCCGTCGAACTGGTCCTCGCCGGCCGAGCCGGTCGCGGCACCCCCGCGACCGAGCAGGTCGCCTCGGTGATCAAAAAATGCGTCGACGACCTGGAGCACCGCGAGAGCCGGACCTCTACCCTGGAGGGATGAAGAGCGGGACGACAGGCGCTGCGGTGCGCTTCAGCACCGTCGGCCTTCCCGAGGCCGAACGCATCGCCCTGTGGGAAGAGCACAATGCCGAAACCCTGATCGGGCTGCGCTGCCGTTCCCTCCAGGACGGCGCCCTGGACGCGACAGAGATCAACCTGCAGCTTCCCAGGGTGCACGTGGCCCGGGTCCTCGGCAGCCCCCACGTCGTGGAACGGCCCCAGGCGGAGATCCGCCGAGTGCCCTCGGACGCCGTCGCGTGCTACCTCAACCTGGCCGGCGACGCGTTCTTCTACCACGACGACGGTGTCCGGCTGCTGCATCCGGGACAGCTGCTGGTCTGCGACGCGGACCTGCCCTTCATGCGTGGTTTCTCGCACGGCCTGGAGGAACTCGCGGTCAAGGTCCCCCACACGGTGTGGCGTGATCTGGGGGGGCCGATGTCGTTGCGACAGCCACTGGTCGTCGACGACGGACTCGTCCAGACCAGGACCCTGGCCACGCTGGTCGCCCGGGCACTGCGCCGGGATTCCTCCGTGGGCCTGGACGAGGACACCCTGCTGGACCTGCTCGGTTGTGTGGTGACCGGCCGCGCGCCCTCCCTGTCCACGGTCCACCTGGCTGTCGCCAAGGCGTACATCGACGAACACCTGGCCGACGCGGGTCTCTCCGCGACCCGCATCGCCCAGGGCATCGGGATCAGCGAACGCCATCTGTCCCGCGTGTTCGCCTCGGGCGGCTCGAGCGTTCCGCGGTATCTGCTCCTGCGTCGCCTCGAGCGTGCCCGGTCGTTGCTGCGGGAGGGCGGAGCGACGACCGTCGCCGAGGTGGCCGCGCGTTGCGGGTTCGCGTCGGCCGCCCACTTCTCGCACCGGTTCAAGGAGCGTTTCGGGCTACGGGCCACCGATGTGCTGCGCGAGGCGCGGGCAAGGGCCTGAGCCGGGCCGCAGACGTCCTCCACGGCCCGGACAGGCGGTCAGCTCAGGTGCCGTCGGGTGCCAGCACGATGTCGAAGCGCACCCGGGACCACGACCTGTCGCCGAGGTCGCGTCCGTCCGGCGTCGGCGTACCCGCCGGCTGCGTCCGGAAGTCCTTGACGAGTGACTCCTTCACCCCGAACACCGAGTCACTGTCGAGGAACTCGTCACCCCGGACGAAGATGTGCGTGACCAGCGTGCGCAGGGCGGGGCCGCCGACCATGAAATGCAGGTGCGAGGCCCGCATCGGAGAGCGGCCGGTCGCCGCCAGCAGCTGTCCCACCGGCCCGTCGTGAGGGATGGGATACGGAGTCGGCGTCAGACCCCAGAAGCGGTAGCGGCCCTCGGAATCGGTGAACAGGTGGGCCCGCGCCGCCATCCGGTCGTCGCCGTACTGGGTGTCGTAGAAGCCGTCCTCGTCCGCCTCCCACACCTCGATCCGCGCTCCGGGGACCGGCTTCCCCGCGGTGTCCGTGACAGTTCCTTCCACCCAGCAGGGGTCTCCCGCCGCGCCGAAGGCGATGTCTCCGCCGAGTTCGATCTCGGGACTGTTCTCTACGAAGAACGGGCCGAAGACGGTGGCTTCGGTGGCATCACCGTATGCCTCGTTGTTGACGGCGACGGTCTGCATGGAGAGGCCCAGCACGTCCGACAGCAGGATGAATTCCTGACGGCGCTCGTCGGTGATGTGACCGGCGCGGGTGAGGAACTCGATCCCCGCGTCCCACTCCTGCTCGGTGAGGCGGACCTCCCTCACGAAGGAGTGCAGGTGCCGGACCAGTGCCTGCATCACCTGCCGTAGCCGGGGGTCGGTGCAGTCACCGAAGGATTCGAGCACCCGGCGGGTGATCTCGGCTTCCCGCTCCTGCTGGTCGGCCGGAACGGGGACACCGGGGGTGTCGAGGCTGTCGGTCATCGGGGGTCGGTCCCTTCCCAAGCCGTGCGGAGGAGCTCGGTGATCGCGTCGAGAGTGACTGGCCGCGGATTACCGGCCGGGGCAGCGGCGACGACGGCCTTGGCGGCTTCGGCGATGCCGTCGGACGGCATTCCGAGCTCCCGCAGCGAGTGCGGGGCGTTCAGCCGCTCGCGCAGCCGTGCCAGCCCTTCGTCGGCGGTGGGAGCGTCGAGGGCCACGGCCAGGCGCCGCTCGACCTCCGGCACGCCGGGCGCGTTGAAGGCGAGGACATGCGGGAGAACGACGGCGTGCGTCTGGGCGTGCGGCAGGTTGAACATGCCGCCCAGCACATGACAGATCTTGTGGTGCAGACCGGAACCCGCGGACGCGAACGCCGACGCGGACAGATACGCGCCGTACAGCGCCTGTTCCCGGCCGTCCATACCGGCCGGCGCCGCGGCGACCAGCGGCAGGCCCGCGCGCAGTGCCCGGGCGCCCTCGACGGCCAGAGCCTGGTTGATGGGGTCGGCCCGCGGGGCCCACAGCGAGTCCACGCAGTGCGCCAGCGCGTTCAGGCCCGAAGCGACACTCAGCTCGACGGGCAGCGAGAGCGTCAGTGCGGCGTCGTAGACGATCGCGCGCGGCAGGACCTTCGGGTCCGTACCGGTGGTCTTGACCGAGTTGTCGGTCAGCCCCCACACGGCGGTGGCCTCGGAGCCGGCGTAGGTGGTGGGTACCGCGATGATCGGCAGCCCCGTGGTGAGCGCGACCGCCTTGGCGAGGCCGGTGGTCGAACCGCCACCGACACTGACCAGGGCGTCGACGTCGCGCTCGGCGGCAGCGGCTCGCGCCCGCTGCGCGACCTCGAGGGGCACGTGCATGACGACGTCGTCGTGGCGGTGGACCACGGGCAGCCCGGCGGTGACCCGGGCGGCCGGCTCCTGCTCGGACGTTCCCGCGATCACCATCACCCGCCGCGCACCGAGCGCGGCGACTTCGGCGGCGAGCCCCTCCGCGGCCCCGTCCGAAGCGAACCGCACCCGCTGCGGCAGCGTGTCGTGAACGAACCGCATGGCTAGTCCCTTCCCAGGATCGCGAGCAGGGCCCGTCGCAGCTCGTCTTCGGGGTTCTCCGGCAGGCTCATAGCCCGCCAGGCGATGTGCTTGTCGGGCCGCACCAGCAGCACACCGCTCTCATCGATCTCGCGCAGCTTGGCCCAGTCATAGTAGAGGTCGGTCACTTCGCGGCCGGGGCCGATGACGACGGCCGTGAGAGGGATACCGAGGGCCTTGCCGACCTTCGCGGCCGCGTCCTCCCACGCCTCGCCCGCGATACCCGTGAGCAGGGTCCAGCCGTCGTAGGGGGCCAGGTCCATGAGGGCGTGCCGATGCGCGCTGTCGCCGACCCAGGCGTGCGGCAGGCGTGCGCCGGGAACGGTGGACATCTCGTAGTAGAGATCGGCGTCACGCGCCGGGGCGGGCCGTTCGGTGCCGTCGGAGACGACAGCACTCGAGGTGTAGTGCTGGCCGAGTTCGACACCGTGGGCGTTGAACTCGTAGTTCTTCAGGTCCATCGCGCGCACCAGGGCGTCCCGCTTGGCGGCGCCGGCGGGGGTGTTGTCCTTGCGCTCCTCGATGGCGGCCGCCATCTCGGCCTCGCTCTTGGCGTCGAGGACACCCAGCGCCTTGAAGATGTCGACGAACTCGCGGCTGGACTTGTTGGCCCGCTTGACGATGCGCTCCGCGACGGGCGCCCGCTCCGTGGTGTAGGTCTCCAGCAGGTCGGGGCCCGCGTGTCCCTTGAGCACGGCTGCGATCTTCCAGGCGAGGTTGTAGGCGTCCTGGACCGAGGTGTTGGATCCCAGGCCGTTGCTCGGCGGGTGCCGGTGAACGGCGTCGCCCGCGCAGAACACCCGCCCCTCGTGCAGCCGGGTCGCGTACATCTCGTTGTTGCCCCACAGGCTGGTACCGGTGATCTCCACCTCGAGCTCCGGCATGCCCAGCAGGCTGCGCACGATCTGCACGGCGGCCTGCTCGTCGACGACCGGGGGCTGCTCGGCGATGTCGTAGCCCCACACGACCAGCCACTCGTTCCAGGGGCGCACCATGCGCACCAGCCCGGCGCCGATGCCGCCCACGTTCGAGCCCGGCTGGATGACCCAGTACAGGACCGACGGCCGGTGCGAGACGAAACGGGTGATGTCGGCCTTGAACGTGATGTTCATCGACCCCGCGATGTCCATGGCGCCTTCGAAGGGCAGTCCGATGTCCGCGGCCACCTTCGAACGGGCGCCGTCCGCGCCGATCAGGTACTTGGCGCGAATGCTGTACTGCTGCCCGGTGAGCCGGTCCAGTACCTGGACGGTGACGCCGTCCGCGTCCTGGGTGTGGGAGAGGTACTCGGAGGAGAACCGGGTCTGGGCGCCGCGTGCGGCCGCGTTGCGCACCAGGATCGGCTCGAGGTAGGTCTGCGGGATGTCCACGGTCAGGCAGGGGGACGCGAGACGGTAGTCGGCCTCCCGGTCGGCGCGGGTGCCCCAGGTGTGGATCCGGCCGATCTCCTCACCGGCGATGCTGGTGCAGAAGACGGTGTCGCCGACCAGGCCGTGTTCGGTGGCGTCCGCCAGCACCTGGTCCTCGATGCCGAGATCGCGAAAGACCTCCATGGACCGCTGGTTGGTGATGTGCGCGCGGGGGGTGTTGGCCGTCCACCGGTACTTCGTGATCATGATGGTGCCTACACCGAGCGTCGACAGCAGCAGCGCGGCTGAGGCTCCGGCGGGACCGGAACCGACGACGACGACATCGGTCGTGACGATCGAGTCGGCCGGCAGTTCGGTCTGCGGGATCCCGTCGCTGAATATGGGCATCGTGTGGGGCCTTTCCTCGATCCGGCATCGTTGCCGACGACGCCAGTGTGAGACCGCCCCGGCGAACACGGAACGGCAAGGCTGCGAGGTCGGCGGGAACACCAAGAGATGGCGGATCCACGAAGACGAGGGGGCGCACGCTGGGCTGCACGGCCGTCGCTGGTCGCTTCTCGTCGGCCGCCGACCGCATCGTCGGCCACCTCGGGCTGTCGCTTGCGCTCCAGCCCCGCAAGCGGTTCGGAACGGACGCCGTGCCGATCGTCGGCGGCACTCTGGTCCCGACCGGGATCACACGGTTGCCGCGCAGCCGAAGAACTACCCGTACTCGGCCGACCACCAGGTCGTCATCGACGCCGACATCCGACGCGTCGTCGCCGCCGTCGCCGCCGACCGGTTACCGGCAACGACTGCGCGGCGTGGGAACTGCCCCGTACGAAGTCCGCCGTCGGCCGGACCACGGTCATCCCGGACGGCGTCTGCCGGGGCACCGGCCTGGTCATCCCGCACCGCCGCGAACGTGGCAAGACCGAACCTCCTGCCGGGAAGGAGGAGCACGACGCCTCCGGCTCCCCACCTCGCCGTCTCGGAGGATGCTCAGTCGAGACAGAACTCGTTGCCCTCGATGTCCTGCATCACGATGCACGACTCGTTGTCGTCATCGGCAAGCAGCAGTCGCACGCGTACAGCGCCGAGCGCGACCAGTCGCGCGCACTCGGCTTCGAGTGTGGCGAGGCGCTCTTCACCCACGAGCCCGGTACCGACCCGCACGTCAAGATGAACCCGATTCTTGACGACCTTGCCTTCGGGAACGCGCTGGAAATACAGTCGCGGGCCCACGCCTGAGGGATCACCGCAGGCGAACGATGAACCCTGCCGCTCAGGTGCCAGAGAGCGATCGAAATCGCCCCAAGTGGCGAACCCCTCCGGTGGCGGCGGTACGACGT
Source organism: Streptomyces sp. NPDC059582 (assembly GCF_042735715.1). Lineage (NCBI taxonomy): Bacteria > Bacillati > Actinomycetota > Actinomycetes > Kitasatosporales > Streptomycetaceae > Streptomyces > Streptomyces sp. NPDC059582. The sequence continues at coordinate 67,930 of NZ_JBHWCC010000009.1, read as the reverse complement.
ACCCCAATACCTCGCACCAGAAGCGCGCGACGCGCTCAGGTTCTGCGCAGTCGAAGGTGACTTGGAACTTCTTGATCGATGACATCGGCGCACCATAGCAGGGGGACTGTGTCACTCAATTCCCGGTGCGGATCCGCATGTTGCCGGGAGGACGGCCCCTGCCGACCGCTGCCGTGTCATGTGGTCGCAGGGGGTGAACCGGACGCCTCCAAGGCGTCGGCCACCGTTCCGGACCAGACCGCCGGCCTCGGCGGTGTTCGCCGGCCGGCGACAGCTCGGCCGGCGAACTCACCGACCCGTCGCTGCACAGGACGGCGTCGACCGGCTCGAACCACGCGTCCGAAGAGGAGGCCGGGCAGGAGTAGGACTCGCCCCGGAAGCGGGACAGTTGCGCCCATGCCTCCGAGCAGGCGTCGCGATGCAGCAGCAGACGCATCCTCACGGCCATCGTGCTGAACGTGTGTGTTCCTTGGTCGGAGCACAGGTTCAGCCGAGGGCCGCCTCCGTGTATGCCGGTTACCGAACCAAGTGATCAAGTTCGACGCACCGTTCGACGCCTCCCGTGCCGCAGGACCCGACCGCCAACGGCACCCTGGTAGCCACCAGGGTCGCCTCCTACCAAAATCAGGGAACAGGCGCCGCGTAGGCGGCCCTTTCGGCAGGTCGGCCCCACCACGACCCCGGGGCGACATGGGAACAAGCCGACATCACAAGCCCGGTCGGGATGCCTCTCTTGCGTCGCAGGGCCGCTGATCCGGGCCGCCGGGGTCATGGCGGCGGCAAGGCGGCAGACCATCCGGAGTCCGTCCATGCGGATGCCCCGGCCCTGCCCCCGCGAGGGAGCAGTCCGCGGAGCGACGCCGGCGGACGAGGCGCCGCAGTTGCCGCGTCGATGGCGAATTGCCCGCAAGGCCGCGATGTGGGCATGGAAGGCGTTCCGGCCGGCACTGGTGAGCCGACCGCGTACCTTGAGGGATCATGAACGGGTGACTCGCCTCCTGACTCGAAGTGACCTGCAGAGCGTGCTGGAGCCGGCGCCTTGCATTGCTGCGCTGCGCGACGGCTTCCGCACCTCCGACGCCTCCCCGGTAGCCGGGCAGCGGGTACGTACCGACCTGCCCTTTCCCGGAACGGCCACGGCCCTGATCCCTGGCCTACTGCCCGGCATCGAGGCGTACACGGTGAAGGTCAACGCCAAATTCCCTGGCGCCCGTCCTGCCCTGCGCGGAGTGATCTGCCTTCACAGCGGACATGACGGTGAGCTTCTCGCACTGATCGATTCCGCCACCGTCACCGCTTGGCGCACCGGACTGGCCGCGGCCCTGGGCACCCACCTCCTGGCCGGCCCCGACACCAAGGAAGGCGCGGTACTCGGAGTCATCGGCGCAGGAGCACAGGCCGAACTCATGGTGCGTGGCCTCACTGCCCTGCGACGCCAATCCGAGATCGTCGTCCACGATGTGGACCCGGAGCGTGCCAACGCCTTCGCCTCACGCCATGGCGGCCGTCTCCTGACGTCCGCCACGGAGGTCGCCTCGGCCGCTGACATCGTCCTGCTCGCCACCTGGTCACGCTCACCGCTGCTCCACCTGGCGGACACGCGGCCGGGGCAGCACATCACGAGCCTGGGATCCGATGAACCCGGCAAACAGGAACTCGCCGCGGACCTGCTGGAATCCGCACTCCTGGTCGTCGACGACCGGCACCTCGCCGCGACCACGGGCGCTCTGGCCGCTACCGGTCTTGCGGCCTCCGCAGCCGAGGCCACACTCGGCGAGGTTCTGCGTGGCGACCATCCGGGACGCACCAGCGCGACGGCCCGCTCCGTCTACGCACCGGTCGGACTTCCCTGGCAAGACCTCGCTCTGGCCTGGATCGCCTACCAACAGGCGGAGCAGCAGGACATCGGGCAGAAGATCGACCTGCTTTCCTGACACCTGCGCGACCCTTGCGGTGCAGGACCTCCGCACGGTCCGGCGGTGAGCCTTGGCGACTCACCGCTCTTCTCCCTGGCCCCTGCGCCGGCTGAGCGCTCACCGTCGCCCGGGTTGATGCGGGGCGCCGGATGTCCGGCGTCGCCCGCATCGAGGACCGTCACGACGTGGCGTCCCGCTGCGGCGACGTCGGGGCTGTGTCCTTGCCGGGGCCGTCGTGCTGTTCCCGGCGGTCGATCCGTTCGATGATCTTCTCGGCGGCGGTGCGCAGGCTGTCCAGTTCGGCGGGCTCGAGAACGTCGAGGACGAGGTCGCGTACCCGGGCCACGTGTCCTGGGGCGGCCTCGACGAGATGGGCGTGGCCGGCGTCTGTCAGGATCGCGTGGGTGTAGCGGCCGTTGGTCGGGTCGGGTTCGCGGCGGACGAGGCCCCGGCGTTCCAGCCTGCTGATCAGGTGGGAGAGACGGGACAGTTCGGAGTTGGCGAGCACGGCCAGGTCGCTCATGCGCATGCGGTGTTCCGGCTGGCCGGACAGCCCGGCCAGGACGTAGTACTCGACGTAACGCAGGCCCGCGTCCTGCTGCAGCTGCGCCTCCAGTGCGGTGGGCAGCTTGTGCAGCATCATGCCCAGTTGCTGCCATGTCTCCAGCTCCGTCGGGGTCAGCCAGCGGGGCTGATCGTTGGGGTGCGGAGGCTGTTCAGGCATGCCCGGAGTCTATCCGGCGTGAACGTTCATGCGTCGTAACTCTCACTTGAATCTTCATGAGTCGCCGCCTAAGGTGTGACATGAAGGTTCAAGTGAAAGAGAGTCCTGCGTGACTGCCGAGGGTTTCCCCCAGGGCGAGTACGTCATCGACCCGTCCCGCTCCAGCATCGATTTCTCCGCCCGGCACCTGTTCGGGCTCGGTCGCGTCCGCGGCAGCTTCGCGCTGCGATCGGGCGCCGTCTCCATCGCCGAGCCCGCCACCGACTCGCACGTGCACGCCGTCGCCGATGCGGCCAGCTTCAGCAGCGGTAGCACGGCGCGCGACCAGAAGGTGCTGTCGCAGACGTTCCTGGACACCGACAGCCACCCGGACATCACCTTCACCTCCACCGGTGCCCATCGCGCCACCGACGGCACGTGGAGGCTCGACGGCCTCCTCACCGCCCGTGGTGTCCGGGCGCCGGTCGTGTTCACCGTGACGCGGGCTCAGATCCTTGACGAGGAACTCGAGTTGACCGCCACGGCGACGGTGGACCGCTACGCACACACCATCACCGCCATGAAAGGCGTGGCAGGCCGCTACCTGTGGCTCAGCGCCACGATCCGCGCCCGCCACGCAACCACCGGACCGGCTTCACACCGGCCCACCCATCAAGGAGAAGACCCCATGAGTGACCTGAAGATCGCCGTCATCCTCGGCAGCACCCGGCCCGGCCGCAACGGCAAGGCCGTCGCGGACTGGGTCGTCGACCGCTCCGGCGCCCGCACCGGCGCAGAGTACGAACTCATCGACCTCGCCGACTACCCCCTGCCCCACCTGGACGAGGCCCTGCCGCCCGCCATGGGCCAGTACCAGGGTGAACACACCAAGACCTGGGCGGCCAAGATCGCCGAGTTCGACGGGTACATCTTCGTGACGCCCGAGTACAACCACTCCACCTCCGGCGTCCTCAAGAACGCGATCGACTACCTCTACGGCGAGTGGAACAACAAGGCCGCCGCCTTCGTCTCCTACGGCTCCCTCGGCGGCGCCCGCGCCATCGAACACCTGCGGGCCGTGGCCAGCGAACTCCAACTGGCCCACGTACGCCAGCAGCTGTCCTTCTCACTGCTCACCGACTTCGAGAACTTCTCCGTCTTCAAGCCGGGCGCGCACCACGACACCGCCGCGACCACCCTGTTCGACCAGCTCGAGTCCTGGACCCGCGCCCTCAAGACCGTCCGCGCCTGACACCCCCACCCCTCGGAAGGCCGGGGACGGGAGGACCGTCGGTCATGAGGCGAGTCCCCGGACTGACTGCGGTCAGGTTCCGGGACCGCACCCGAGGACCCCGCTCCTGCGGAAACGTCTGAGCCTGGAGAAATGGCCTGCGGCAGCCGAGAAGGTGACGCCGCAGGCCAGCAGGCATGTGCTCACTCCGCTCCCACCTTGCGCATCCCGTGCGCGGCTCGGACAGCGCGTTCGAGTCCGCTGAGCCGCCGCCCTCAGCATGCGCATGTCGCCCTCCGGGCCACCCCGACCGCATCAGCCTGTCAGAGAGGACACGAGAGACCGTGACGAGTGATCTGGCGGAGGAGGAGGCGGAAGCGTATGTGCACGGTGTGTGCTTCAAGACCGGGCCGCCCGAGCGGATCGGTGTGGAGACGGAGTGGCTGGTCCAGGACCGCCGCGACTCCGAACTGCCCATATCCCTCGACCGGTTGAGCGCGGCCCTCGCGCCGGTCGAGGAAGCGGGCGCCCTTCCCGGGGGAAGCCGGATCACCCGCGAGCCGGGTGGGCAGGTGGAGCTGAGCTCTCCTCCGGCCCCGTCCCCCACCGTCTGCGTCGAGGCGATGGCCGCGGATCTGACCGCACTGCGCGAGGCCGTCGAAGGGGCCGGCCTGATACTTGTCGGCCAGGGGCTCGACCCGTGCCGCGAAGAACCGCCTCGCATCCTCGGCCATCCCCGCTACCGGGCCATGGAGAAGTACTTCGACCGCGAGGGCCCCTCGGGCCGCGTCATGATGCGGCGTACCGCCTCCGTCCAGATCAACCTGGACAGCGGGGACGAGTCCGGCACTGTCCGCGGCTATCGCCACCGTTGGGAACTCGCCCACCGTATCGGCCCCGTCCTCGTAGCCGCGTTCGCCAACTCCCCGATCGTGGACGGCCGGCCCAGCGGATGGCTCTCCACCCGGCAGGCCGTCTGGTCCCGGATGGACGCCGGCCGCACCCGCCAGCCCCAGTACCACCACGACCCCCGTGTCGCCTGGACCCGCTACGCGCTCGACGCGAAGGTGATGTGCATACCGGGCGGCGACAACGGCGACTGGTCCGCGCCCCCGGACCTGACCTTCCGTGACTGGCTGCGCGGCACACCGGGACTGCGACGGCCGGCCCAGGCCGACCTGGAATACCACCTCAGCACCCTGTTCCCGCCGGTCAGACCACGCGGCTGGCTCGAACTGCGGATGACCGACGCACAGACCGGCGACGACTGGATCGTGCCGACCGTGCTGGCCGCCACCCTGCTCGACGACCCCGCTGCCGCCGATGCCGCCTACGCGGCAACCGAGCCGCTCTGCCAAGGCACACGGCCCGTCCCCTCCGACGACGTCTGGCAGCGGGCGGCTCGCATCGGCCTGGCCGACCCGGACCTCGCCAAGGCCGCCCGCGCCTGCTTCGCCGCGGCCGACGGCGCCCTGGCGCGCCCCGGCGCCTCCGCGGCCCTGCGACAGGCGCTGGCCGACTTCGCCGAGCGCTACGCAGAACGTGGTCGAAGCCCCGCCCATGACCGACTGGACGCGCTCCGGTGCACCTGACCTTCCGAAAAGGCATGCCGTGACGAACTCCGACACCGACTCCCGTACGGCCCGAAGGGGGGCCGCACCCGACCCCGCTGCCGCGCCGGCCCCGGACTCATCCGCTCCCCCGGCCGAGGAGACAGCCGTACAGCCGGCCGGGACCCCGTCCGCCGCCGCTCGCACCGCGCTGGAGACCGCCCGGCGCCGGACCCTGAGCCTCACCGACCCACTCACCGACACCGACCTCACCGCCCAGCACTCACCCCTGATGTCCCCCCTGGTATGGGACCTCGCCCACATCGCCAACCAGGAAGACCTGTGGCTGGTTCGCACGGCCGGCCGTCGCCCCGGACTGCGCCCCGACCTCGACCCGCTCTACGACGCCTTCCGGCACCCCCGTGCCGACCGCCCGGCCCTGCCCCTGCTGGACCCGGCCGCCGCTCGCGACTACGTGGACGCGGTCCGCACCCAGACCTGGGACGTGCTGGCCGGCGTGGACACCTCGCCCGACAATCCGGATCCCCTGCTCGCCGACGGTTTCGTGTTCGGCATGCTCGCCCAGCACGAACAGCAACACGACGAGACGATGCTCGCCACTCTCCAGCTTCGCGTGGGCGCACCCGTCCTGCACGCGCCGGCGCCTCCCCGCGCACCCGCCGACGCCGCCCTGCTGCCACGCGAAGTGCTGGTCCCGGGTGGCCCCTTCAGCATGGGCACCAGCACCGAGCCGTGGGCCCTGGACAACGAACGCCCGCATCACACCGTGGACGTCCCCGCGTTCTGGCTGGACACCGTGCCCGTCACCAACGCCTCCTATGAGGAGTTCATCGCGGCCGACGGCTACCGCGACGCCCAGTGGTGGACGCCCGAGGGGTGGCGGTACGTCCAGGAGAGCGCGCTCGAGGCTCCCTTGTTCTGGCGCCGGGAGCGCGGGCGGTGGCTGCGCCGCCGGTTCGGCATCATCGAGGAAGTCCCCGTCGACGAGCCCGTACTGCACGTGTGCTGGTACGAGGCCGACGCGTACGCCCGCTGGGCGGGGAGGCGGCTGCCGACCGAGGCGGAGTGGGAGAAGGCGGCACGGCACGACCCCGCGACCGGCCGCTCCCGACGCTATCCGTGGGGCGACGCGGAGCCGGGCCCCGAGCACGCCAACCTCGGGCAGCGACACCTCCAGCCGGCCCCCGCCGGCAGTCACCCGGCCGGGGCCGCGCCCAGCGGCGCCCGGCAGCTGATCGGCGACGTCTGGGAGTGGACGGCATCCGACTTCACCCCCTACCCCCACTTCACCGCCTTCCCCTACAAGGAGTACTCCGAGGTCTTCTTCGGCCCCGAGTACAAGGTGTTGCGCGGCGGTGCCTTCTCCGTCGATCCGGTCGCCTGCCGCGGCACCTTCCGCAACTGGGACTACCCGATCCGCCGGCAGATCTTCGCCGGCTTCCGCACCGCCCGCGACGCCTCCGAGGACGGACGCGACTGATGTGCCGCCACCTCGCCTACGTGGGGCCGCCCGTCACACTCGCGCGGCTGCTCACCGAGCCTCAGCACAGCCTGGACGAACAGTCCTGGCGGCCGGCCGGACAGCGCCATGGGACGGTCAACGCCGACGGATTCGGTGTCGGCTGGTACCCGGACGAGCGGGACACCTCCGGGGGTGACTCGGGGTTCCCTCATCCCGCCCGCTACCGGCGGGCGGTGCCCATCTGGGCAGACGCGAACCTCCCCGAGCTGACCGGGAACATCCGCAGCCACGCGGTACTGGCCGCCGTCCGCTCCGCCACCGAGGGCACCACCCACGACGAGACGGCAGCCGCGCCCTTCCGTGACGGCCGCTGGCTGTTCAGCCACAACGGCGCCGTCCCCGACTGGACACGACTGCCCACCGGCCTCACCTCGGCCGAGCTGCTGGCGCTGGACGCACACAGCGACTCCGCCCTGCTGTGGGCCATGATCGTGCGACGCCTGCGCCAGGGCGAACCGCCCGCCGGCGCCCTGGCCGCGGTGGTCCGTCAGGTGGCTGCGGCCCGGCCCACCGCCCGGCTGAACTTCCTGCTCACAGACGGCCGTACCATCGCGGCCACCGCCTGGGGCGACACCCTGTGGTACCGCACGGGCCCCGCCACCGCGCTCGTCGCATCCGAGCCTGACGACACGCCCGGTGACTGGCGGGAAGTCCCCGACCGCTCCCTGCTCCTGGCCACCACGGCCGGCGTCCGGATCCTCCCCCTGCACACCCCACGACCACACCACAAGGAATCGCAGCCGATGACCGACGGCGATCTCACCCTCGCCGACCAACTACCCGCCGACTACTTCACCTTGCGGCTCCCGGCCGACGCGCGCGACGGCCTGGGCCCGCAAGCCTCTCCTCGGTGCAGCTAACGTAGATGGTCCAGGATGTAGTGCCGCAGGGAGGCGGTAGCCCTGCTCTCGGCACGCGTAGTTGCCCATGTCAACAGAATGGGGCGGGACGCCGGCGGGTTGCTGATCGGAATTTCGATTGAGCCGGTTGCGTCCGGTGCGGTGGCCAGGACGCAGACGCCGAAACCGGCGGCGGCAAGGCCGCGTAGCGTCGCGGTGTCGGTACTCTCGAACACAATGCGCGGGCTGAACCCGGCAAGTGCGCAAAGCCGTTCCGTTGTAGCCCGCAGACCGTATCCGCGGGGCATGGCGAGGAAGTCGTCCGAAGCGACATCGGTCAGCGCTACGCCGCTGTGCGTGGCCAGCGGGTGCGTGGGCGGAACGACAAGCACGAGCTGCTCACTGAAAAGCTTCGCAATGGCGAAGTCCGCGGAATCCGGCGCGGGCGAGATCAGGCAGAGATCGATATCCCCTTCACGCAGTGCATCGAGCAGGAATTCGGAACTTCCTTGATGAAGGCTGATCTGCGCCTCAGGGTGACTTCCGCGGTAAGCACGCAGGATTTCAGGCACCGTGCGAGACCCCAGGGTGTTGAGGAATCCGAGAGCTACTGTGCCCCCATTCACGCCCAGGTTATCGGCGAGGTCCGCACTGGCCCGCTCGAGACCCTCCGAGCATCGCTGCAGCGCATTCTGGAGAGACCGGCCGTGGCGGGTCAATCGGAATGACCGGCCGACGCGCGTGATCAGCGGCAGCCCAAGTTGACGTTCCCACCGGACCAATGCACGACTGAGACTTGACTGGGCGACCCCCAGCTCCGCTGCGGCGTGTGTGAGGTTTTCGTGGCGGGCGATCGTGAGGAATTGAACCAGCGGTGCGGCAAAAATGTCCGCAACGTCAGGCTTCGTGGCATGGGGGCCAGTCATCTGCTCATTATGCGCACGCGCATCGTTAGCCTGCAAAATCGCATTGGACGCATCAGTTCGGCGCTGCCAAGCTTGCGGCTGTGTTCACTCATGTGCGATGCGATCGCGAACATCCAGTACAGCCGAAAGAATCTGGGTGCACCCTGCTCAATGGGGTGCCTCTCGCCGCAGTGTGCGCGGGACGGACCTTGAGCTCGCTCGGTGCCGAGGTGACGGCCCCGATACTCCCCTTGCAGCCATGACATGGTGGCAGGCGGCGATCATCCTGATCGCCGGTATCTGGTCCGGCGCCATCAATTCGGTAGTCGGTTCAGGCACACTCGTGACGTTCCCGGTACTGGTGGCCCTCGGCTATCCACCACTGACCGCGACCACCTCGAACGCGATCGGCGTGGCGCCGGGCTCCATCAGCGGCGTGATCGGGTATCGCAGGGAGCTGACGGGGTTCTGGCCGCAGGTCGCCCGGCTCTCGGTCGCCTCGTTCTTCGGCGCGATCTGCGGCACGATCCTGCTGCTGTCACTGCCGACGAAGGCGTTCGAGTCGTTCCTGCCGGTGCTCGTCGGCCTCGCCGTGGCGCTTGTGATAATCCAGCCCAAGGTCTCGCGGTGGATCGCGAAACGCCGCGAGGCCAAGGGCGTCGAGGACATGGACCACCAAAGGATCACCCCGCTGCTGCTGTTCCTCACCTTCCTGATCGGTATCTACGGCGGCTATTTCACGGCCGCCCAGGGCGTGTTGATGTTGGCGGTGATGGGCATGATGCTGTCCGAGCCACTGCAGCGCCTCAACGGCACGAGAAACGTCCTGTCCGCCTTGGTGAACGTCGTCGCCGGCACGATCTACGCTCTCAACGCGCCGATAGACTGGGCCGTTGTAGCCCTCCTCGCTGTCGGCTCGACCTTCGGCGGGCACCTCGGTGCCCGGATCGGGCTCAAGCTGAAGCCCGCCGTGCTACGTGGGGTGATCGTCGTCGTTGGTACCGGCGCGATGGTTCACATGGTCGCGAGGTAGGCAAACCCTCCGCCATGTCCGGGAACAGTCGTCCCGTGCGGACTTCGATCAGCTCGGGTTCGTCGTTGGAAACCCGTACGGGCATGCCGACGGCCGGTCTCCCGGCCTTCGGCATGCCCGTACGGGTCGTGGAGTGCTGTTCTCGCCGCACTCCGAGGGATGTCAGACCGCGGGCTGGCGCGGGTCGGCCGCTTCGGGGAGCAGTCGGGCGTTGACACGGTCCGCGCTCGGCCAACGCACGTCGTGGGCCCAGCGCAGCTTCTCGAACACCCAGATGAGGCGTGCCGACGGGTCGAGCTGGCCCGGCAGGACGCCGTGGCGCGCGCCCGTGGGGTCGGCGTGATGGGAGTTGTGCCAGCTCTCGCCGAAGGACAGCAGTGCGAGCGGCCAGAAGTTGGTGGCCTTGTCCCGACTGACGAAGGGGCGTTTGCCCGCGACGTGGCAGACCGAGTTGACCGACCACGTGACGTGGTGCAGCAGCGCCATCCGGATCACGCCGGCCCAGAGGAACCCGGTCAGCGCGCCGGTCCAGGTGCCGGTGACGAGCCCGCCGACCAGCGCCGGCAGCAGGAGGGAGACGGCGGTCAGCAGCCCGAAGAGCCGGCCGACGAGCCGCAGGTCGGGATCGGCGACGACGTCGGGCGCGAACCTGGCACGGTTACTCAGCTCGCGCTTCAGCATCCACCCGATGTGCGCGTGGAGAAGCCCCTTGAGCAGCGCGCGGGTGTCGGTCCCGTAGCGCCAAGGCGAGTGCGGGTCGCCCTCTCGGTCGGCGAAGGCGTGATGGCGGCGGTGGTTCGCCACCCACTGGGCCGGCGAACCCTCGACCCCCAGCGAACCCGCGACGGCCAGGGCGATCCGCAAGCCCCGCCGCGCCTTGAACGAGCGATGCGTGAAGAGGCGGTGATAACCGACCGTGAGTCCGAAGCCGGACACGAGGTAGGCGACCACCGCCATGCCGACGTCCAGCGCGGACAGGCCCCATCCCCACACGAACGGCGCCAGGGCGATCAGGCAGATCGGCGGGCTGACAACGAAGATCCACATCGCCACCCCCGCCGCGGCCGTCTGCGGAGCGTCGAGCAGCGGCTTGACCTCGGCCGCGGTCTCGGCGACGCGTTCGGCCACGGCCCCTTCAGCATGGTCAGTGTCGCTCGGGTTCATCGATTCCTCGCCGTTGCTCGAGCCATTTCGGATGTGGTGCCGGACCGGCCGGGATCGTGCGCACTCGGGCGCGCTTTCGAGCTCACTCGCCAGCCCACGTCATACCATCCCACCGGACGGCATCCGTGCAGGTCGTCGCCGGTGTCCAGGGTGTGAACGTCGCGGGACCGAATTTCCTTCGGCACGCCTCTCGACGTTCCACCCACCTCGACTTGCCCAGCAACGTATGTGCTCTGTCGTCGATCTCCTCGCCTGGCGCGCACCGGGTCCGACCGGCTCCGCGCTCAAGGCTGACGCAGAGTATGTGCCGTTGGACGGCCCGCTCGCGAGTGCAACAGCGTTCGTGACGGTCCAGGACTTAATCGGGCAAGTGGTGATCCGTTCCGGCCCCGATCGGTGGGATTCCGTCCCGTCAGCTGCGCCCTTTGAGGGCTCGGACACTCACGGAATCGATCACGCACCGCGAACCGATCCAACTCACCCCGCGCACCGACTTCATCGAGGCCACGCCGTGGACTTCACCGACACGCGGCCGCCGGCCACTCGGCGAACCTCCGGGTACGTGGTCACTCCCGACGGCCGCGGCCGGGGCGGTAGTTGGTTCCACGCACAGCCCGCCGCGATCCAGGACGGGCTGGACCGGGTGGCGAAGGCCGGAACCTTCCTCCAGTTCGGGGTCGCCGACTAACGCCGCCACGAACACGATCGCGGCCGACTCCTCACGATCCCCATACCGACGCCGGCCCCAGCCTGCGCCCGCTCCGGAGCGGGCGGCACCACCCGCTGGAGCAACTCCGACAAAGCCTCCGGCGCGAGAGGTTCCACAATCGTCATCCCCCGCAAATCCCGCAGGTCCGCCTGCGCCTGAGCGCCGCAGAGGGCCTGGCCGAGAGGGGCGAGAAGAGGCGCAGGGGGGTGGCGCCCGATCCAGGCGGCGCGCTGTAGATCTGCTTGCCATCTCGGCGTCGCCCATGGTGCGCCTCGCCACGTAGTCAGGAGCGTCCCCGAGCCGGGGGCGGTGTCCGGGCTTCGCCCTCAGATCCGGGCGGCCACCAGGGATACAACTAGATGGTCATTTCCGAGGGATGCCTGCGGAGGGTGTGGGCTGGGCGGCGGCCGAAGCCACCGCGAGACGGTCAGGCGGCGGGCTGCCGGCCCTGGTTGTCGAGGTGGCAGCGGGCGGTCAGGCGTCAGGGTCGACTTCGGGGTGCGTGAACCGCACGGGCTTGCCCAGCGACCGGGCGTAGGCGATTTCGGCTCGGGTGCTGTCTCCGATGTAGTCGCCGACTACGAGTACCTCATCAGCGAGGCGGATCTTCGCCCGGTGCAGCTCGTCGAGTCGGACCTTCAGCGCCTCGGCCTCGACAGGATCGGACCAAAGTTCGTGCGGCGACTTCATGTCACAGCCCGGTTTGACGACAATCTTTCCGGCTTTGGTCTCCCGCAGATCGGCCTCGTTCATCTCGGTCGTGAAGCGGGTGGAGCCGCAGATCACGACGATACGCGGGAGGCTCAACAGCTTCTTCGCGTCGGCGAGCTTCTCCTCGGGGGTGAGCAGTTGCGGGTATGACACTGGTTCCTCCTGGTGGTGTGGTCCAAGGGGTGCCGGCGGAGACGAGAACGAGGGTGTCCAAAGCCCGGTGAACACCTCGACGCCCCCCGGGTGATCCCCCGCTTCGCCCAGGCAGAATCCGAGGTTGTGCCAGTAGGCGAAGGTGCGCCGGTGTTCCGGTCCCGCCGTCCGCCTATGGTCGGAACGATATCGGCGGCAATCGCGGCAGCGGCGGCCATGTCGCCCGCTTCCCTGAGGAAATGGAAGAGGTCCCCGCGCGTGGAACAAGTGTCAGGATGCTCGGGCCCCAGTGCCCGTGACTCATCGTCCAGGAATGTCCCGAGCGCGGCGGCAGCGCTCGCGGCGTCCCGGCGACCTCGGCGGTTGGCCAGCTGCCGACGGACGTTGAAGGAGTCCTCGTCGTCCGGGCCCCTGAGCCGGAGGAACTCGTCCAGCAGGTCGACTGCTGAGGGCTCGCTCGGAGGTGTGCCGAGGCCGGTGCTGTCAAGACCAGCTCGGCCGGCGACTTGGGCGGCCGCCGAGCGCGAAGCGCCGCCCGTGCACCGATGACGGCGGCCGCAATGCCTGCACCGGGACACGTGGGGTGAGGAACGAACGGGCGGTGGGTGGGACTGGCGCGGCTCAGCGAGTGGGGAAAGAAGCCAGGGCAAGATCCCACTGGTCAGCTGCGTGAAGCAGCGCAGCTGCATCCACGCGCACCGTCACGAAGTACTGGTAGATGTCAGCCTTGTGATCTCCCTGCTGCCATGGGGGCGCCGCTTCCAGGGAGAGGTGCAGGCGAATCACCACCCCCGACTCGCTTCGGTCGGCGAGGCTGAAGGCCAGGACCGGCTCGTTGAACCACGTGTCCGGGGACACATACCCCTCGGCATCAGGCAGGGTGACGGCCATCGTCCCCTCAGCGACCGCGCGCAGCCAGACGGCGACCTGGCGGGCCTCACTCGTCAGCAGAGCCGGATCGGTAAAGGACCATCCGCCTTCGGACGTTGCCACTGTGCCGCCGATGACCAGCCAGTTGTCGTCGTAGCGGTCACCTCGGGTCCCAGCGAACTCATAACGCAGCGGGCGGAGTTCTACACTGTTCGCCTCATCACTCAAAAGCACGGCCCCAGGATGCCACGGCTCCCCATGCACGCCGCGGCACGTGCGGACGATCAGGATGGCCCCATGCACGCCGCGGCGCGTGCGGACGATCAGGATGGCCCTGTGCACACCGCGGCGCGTGCGGACGATCAGAATGATCCTGCGGTAGGCGACGCGAGTGCGTAGAGACGCCGGTCCGGGATGAGGACTCACAGGACGTTCACGATCCGGCGGACGAGGGTGATCACCGCCTGGGCATGGCGTTCAGCCTCGGCACGCTTGGAGCTCGCGACACGATCTTGTGGTCTGCGACGCTGCACCGCTGATGTCTGGCCACCCACTTGCCCGCGATACTCGGGCGATGGACAGCTACGAGTGCACCGCGACGCTTGAGTGGTGGGCCGACCGATCGACGTGCTTGGGCAGGCTCGGTGTGCGAGTCACTGTCCGCGTCACGGCCGACTACTGGACGTGCGATGCGGTCCTCGAACCTCCCCTGTCCGCGGAAGACCGGGAAAGCTTCGACTTCCTGATGAAACTCGATCCGCTCTTCACGCTGCGCCTCGATGAAGGGAGCTCGCTCCCGGTCGACGTCGTCGCAGCAGAAGACGACGGACGACTCATCCTCACCGCCTCTCGCGCACAGCCGACGGAGACACCCGGGTCCAGGCAGTTGCTGCCCTGACAGGACCGGCCAGGGCAGCAGCTTCGATGTGCCTCGACGCCCTGCGCGGTGTAGACATCGTGATCGGCGCGACCTTCGGCGGCGTCGACATGAGACGGGTGCGAACGGGCCAAGAGGGCCAGTGTGAACAGCCGTCGCACCTACGTCCTGACCGAAGCTCACACCGTCATGAGCCGTCGTCCAGTGCGAACCGCAGATACCGTTCCGCGGAACGCCGCACTGCGGCCGCCCCGTCGGCGGTGACCACTCGTCCCCAGAACGCTCCATAGACACGCTCGAAGGGGAACGGTTCGACCAGCGCAAGCGCGCGGCGAATCGTACTCGGCCGCTCCGGAATGAAGTTGGGAATGCTGTACATGAAGCTGACCCAGCGCCTGTCCATCACCACCATGAAGATGTCGCCGCTGAACAGCGCACCGCGCCCCTCAGGGTCATCGTCCCAATACAGCACGGTGCCGCCGGCGAAGTGCGTGCCCGCGTTGATCAGCGTCATGCCCGGCGCGATCTGCTGGGTGTCACCGTTCCAGTACTCGATCACCGGATCGGGTCGCCCGACCCAGTCACGGTCCGCGGCGTGGACATACACCGGAACGTCGAAGGCCCGGCCCCACTCGGTCATCGCGCCGTAGAAGTGCGGATGGCTGACGGCGATCGCGCTGATCCCGCCCAGCTTCTCGATCTCCACGGCGATATCGTCATCCAGGTAGCCCACGCAATCCCACAGCACGTTGCCGGACGGCGACCGGATCAACAGCGCACGCTGGCCTACGGCCACCGACGGCTCAGCACCGACCCCGATCACGCCGGGGCCTTCCTCATCGAACCGGCCACGCCGGCCACCGGCGTGCAACTCGGCCAGTGTGGTCCACTGCTGGCCGTTCCAGCCGACATACTGCCGCTCGTCCAGGCAAATCGGGCAGTCAGTGCGCGGCACCCCGTATTGCACACCGCAGGTACAACAGACAGGAAGCTGAGCACCGGTTACGGATACGACCGGCTTCGACGGCGACACCTGAGTCCTCCCAACTTTTGCGAACTTCAGCGAAGCCCACTACTTGGCGATGTTCGCAGCTGTCACCGAAGAACCTGGCTGCTGGACCAGCGCCTTGAGCGTTTCGTACGCGACTACCAGGGATTGTTCAGCCGGCGGCTTGAGGGGCCCACTCGCCCACGTCCCACGCGTATACCCTTCGCCCTCTCAGCGGCGGCACGCGAGGACGACCATAGACACTGACGCCGGCGTCAAGGCAAACCGATCCCTGACTTCGGCCGCCGCACCCGAGTTCAGCAGCCGAGCCGTGCAGGTGCCTGGGCGGGATCCCGGACGGCGGTCAGCCCGTGCCACCAGTGACCGCATGCGGCGCAGCAGAAACGCTCACGTCATCGCCCGTCGACGATCTCAGGACCGCGGCCAACAGCCTGAACCCCCCGCGGAGTTCATCGACGGGCTGGGAGTGACGACCGTCGACCCTCTGCTCGCCCTCGCACGACGACCAGCGCCGCGGGCCCACCCGTGTCGGAGCCCCCACCTCGCACTCGAGCGCGCCCGCGCAATGACCACGTCGCCGGGCTTCGACCCCATCCCTGCGGGGGGTTTGCCCATGAGTCCGGGAGAGGCGCCTCACACCCGCCATAGGCTACGCAACGTAGTCGAACGACTACCAAGAGTCGAAGGAGACAGGAATGCGTTCCAACTCGATGGGCCGGTTGGCGGTCCTTGCCTCAACAGCCCTGATGCTGGTCGGTGGGGCGAGTGTCGGCGCGGCCGAGGCCCAGGCGGCCGCTGGGCCCATCACGTACTCGATCGTGTTCTCCAACCCCCGGGAGAGCGACGACAACGACCTGCCCGAGCCCTACGGCGAAGTCGTCGTGAGGGCGCCGTGGGGCCAGCAGACCGCCCTGTGGGAGCACCCAGACCGTGACATCAACACCCCCACCCTGCCCCGCTACCCCCTGTTCGGCGGCGCCGAGCACAGGTTCGTTCCCCACCCCGTCACGGAGGTGTGCGCCTTCGTGGGCGAGGACGACACCGGTATCAACGACGACGACATCCTCGCCGACGGCTGTGTGCCGTACACGGGCCCCGGCGAGTACACCATCAGCGGCGAAGGCGGATCCGTCACGGTCACCGTGTACAACTTCGGCTGACGTCCACAGCGCACCGACGCCCGGCTGTCCCGGGAGGGTTGTCCCCGGGGCAGCCGGGCAGCCGCCCCAGCCATGGCCTGAGCGCTGAGCCCTGAGCTCTGAGCCCTGAGCCCTGAGCCCTGAGCATCACCAGAGGGTGAGCGAGCCGACGGGCTCAGCGATCGCATCGGGGGACGGCTGAAGTACCGACCTTCCGGGCCCGTCCATCGCGGGCCCGGAAGGTACGACAGCTCGGGCCAGGCCGGTGTCCGGGCACACGTCGCGGGGCCTGACAACCACGCCCGGCCTCGGACATGGAGCCGCCGGCGGCCGAAGTGCGGGTCATCCACCCCGCCTTCGACCTCGCCTTCGACCCCGCTTTCGACCCCGCCATCGGCTACGTCCTGCCGGTCGAGCACCAAGGGGGGAACGGGAGCCTCCCGGCGGGAAGGCTGAGCGGAACGAGACGCCGTGTGCCGCGGCGGCACCAGCGTCGTCGGAGTAGACCGCAGGGCGGGCCGAGTTGCCGGCCGAGCCCGCGGCTGTGTCCGTGCGGCCCTACCCGGCCGGCCGGTCCCCGACGCTGGGCCTGGCCCACGCCGAGGTGCGCCGGTACACGAGGCCCCGAAGAAGCCTCGACTGACGGTCGCTCATCCGCACAGTTCCATGACCGCCTTCCCCGTGCCTTACTGACTGCTTTCCCTGTGCGCTGTCGCGCGCTGCCGCGCGTTGTCGTGCATCGTCTTCGCGGCGTCCGGTTCGCGCGTCCGATTCGCGCGTCCGATTCGCGCGTCCGATTCGCGCGTGCTGTACGGCTATTGTTCGCCCGCTGTACGCCTTCTCCGTGTGTGATGTCGGACGGTCGTGAACGCGGCGGGTGCAAACCGGCGTGCGGGTGCAAGCCTGTGTGTCCACGTCCATCTCACTCTGGGTTGCACGCCCGGCGCCCCGGGCTGACAACGTTGTCTTCTGGTGTGGTCGGACCGTGCGTGCGTACAGCGACGCTGGAGAGGTTACGTGCCTATCAGATCCCATCCCCCCTTGCCCCGCGTGATTCGTCCTAGACCCGGCCGGCGTCGCCGGCCCCTGCGCGCGACCGTTGCGATGCTGGTCACCGGGGCGCTCGGCCTCGCCGCGTTGGCGGGTGGCGGCGCGGCCGCAGCAGTGCCCGTCGCCACCACGTCCGCGGGGTCCGGCGGGACGGACTACACGAAGCTCGTCGACCCGTTCGTGTCGACCGCCGGCGACGACGGCAACGACCTGCCGGGCGCGCAGGCGCCCCACAGTCTGGCCAAGGTCAACCCGCTGACCACGCCGAACCGCAACCACACCGGGTACGACTACAACGAGGACCACATCGCCGGGTTCACCGCGACGAACCTCGACGGCGTCGGCGGTTCCGGAGGCGGTGGCGACCTGCTCGTCGTCCCGACCTCCGTGCAGTACGACAGCCGGCCCGCCGCCGGCACTTACGCCCACGCGTACAGCCACGACGACGAGAGCGCGGCGCCCGGCTCCTACCAGGTGGGCCTCGGGGCCATCTCCGGAACCGCGTCGTCGGTGAAGCAGGACTCGGGCACCATCAAGGCCGAGATGACCGCGACGACGCGCACGGCGCTGGAGCGGTACAGCTTCCCCGCCGGGGCGAACCCCGAGCTCGTCCTCGACCTGGCGAACAACTTCACCAGCCGCACCCGCTCGACGATGAAGGCGACGACGCTCCCGAACGGGACCACGTCGATCACCGGCCTCATCGCGGGTTCGTTCAACGGCGCCTCGTACAAGCTGTACTACGCCGCCACCACGAACGTCCCTGTGACCTCCCTGAAGAGCTGGGGCAACGACGGCAAGCTGAGTGACGCGACCGCGCAGGACGGGTCCGACACCGGCGCCGTCCTCGGGTTCGACAAGGCCGCCGGCGACGACATCGAGCTGCGCATCACGCTGTCGCCGATCAGCGCGGAGCAGGCCACGACCGACCAGCACAACGAGGTGGGCGACCTCACCTTCGACCAGGCGCGCGCGCAGACGAAGGCGGACTGGAACAAGGCGCTCGGCGCCGTCGACGTGCGCTCCTCGGTGAAGTCCGACCCCGGGTCGACGCTCACCAAGGAGTTCTACACGCACCTGTACCGCATGTACGCGCTGCCGGTGAACGCCACCAGCACCAGCGGGACGTACCGCGGCGCGGACGGCGCGGTGCACGAGGCGAACGGCTTCACGTACTACGACGGCTGGTCCACCTGGGACGACTTCCGCAAGTACTCCGTCGAGTCCTACATCGACCCGGCCACCTACCGGGACATGATCCAGTCCCTCGTCGTGCTCTTCGCCGACGCGCGTACCTCGGGCAAGAGCCTCGGCAGCCTCACCCACTCCGTCCCGACCGTGCGCTGGGAGCGCTCGGCCGTGCTGGTCGCCGACGCGCTGTCGAAGGGCTTCAAGAACTTCGACCGGCTCGACGAGGCGTACCCGGCGCTGCTGTCGTACTCCGGGTACTACACGGGCGCGCAGCTGCGGCAGGGGTACGTCACCGGTGACCCCGGTACGACCGTGCAGCGCGGCTACGACCAGTGGGCGCTGTCCGTCGTCGCCGACGCGCTCGGCAAGAAGGACGACGCGAAGAAGCTGCGTACCCAGTCGACGATGGCGATCGACAACCTCGTGAGGTCGGGCGCCTGGACCGCGGCCGACGGCACCAAGGTCGGTCTGCTCACCCCGCGCGCCGCGAACGGCGACTGGCAGAGCGCCGACTACGAGAAGTTCGAGGCGGCGGGCCTCTACCAGGGCACCCTTTGGCAGTACCACTGGTACGACGCGTACGACATGGGCGGCCTCATCAAGGCCATGGGCGGCGAGAAGGCCGGCAAGGCCGCGGTCAAGCACATGTTCGGCGAGGACTCCAGCGCCGACGACGGCTCGACCATGCTGCACTCCAACGCGAACGAGATCGACCTCCAGGCCCCGTACCTCTTCAACTACGTCGGCGAGCCGAGCCTGACGCAGAAGTGGGTGCGCGCCATCTACACCGGCACGACCTGGAACCGCTACATCGCGACGGGCTCCACGAACGAGGCCCCCAGCTCCGGCGGCCAGTTCACCCCGCCGATCAAGACCCAGGTCTACAAGCTCTCCCCGAACGGCTTCCTGCCGACCATGGACAACGACGCCGGCACCATGTCGACCATGTTCGTCGGCGCCGCCCTGGGCCTGTTCCCGGTGACCGCCGGCTCCAGCCAGTTCCAGATCGGCAGCCCGTTCTTCGACTCCACGACGATCACCTACGCCAACGGCAGCCGGTTCACGGTGAAGGCCGACGGCGTGTCGCCGAGCAACTACTACGTGCAGAACGCGACCCTCAACGGCAAGCGGTTCAACAACACGTGGCTCGACTACTCCCAGATCATCGCGGGCGGAACCCTGGACTTCGCCATGGGTTCCAAGCCCTCCCAGTGGGGCGCCCACACGGAGCCCGCGTACTCACTGAACACCGACTCGGGCGACACGGGTGACGGCGACGCGGGAACGGGCAAGGGCGACACCGTCGTCTCCGCCCGTCCGGGCACCGTGGACACCGCCGCGGACGGCCGCGTCGGCGACAGCGTGAAGCTCACCTTGTCCGGACCGGCGTCGTTCGCCGCCCGCAACGGAACCAGCCTGACCAAGACCGGAGCGGCGACCGTGACCGGCCTGCCGGGCGGTGTCACGGCGGACCTCCGCGTCAGCGGCTCGCGCACGGCGACGCTGTCGCTCACCGGCACCACGCGGGTCGACGCGCGCTTCGGCATCACCTTCCACGACGCGGCCTTCGCCCACGGCGTGCGCGCCTCGACGGTGAAGGGCACCGGGATATCCCCGACCGACCCGCTCGTCATCTCCGCCGCCGCGGTACATCGCGAGGCCCTCGGCGCACTCGTCGACCAGGCGTCCCTGGTCCGCGGCGGGAACTACTCCGACGGCTCGTGGACTCTGTTCCGGTCGGCGCTCGAACACGCGCGGACCGTCCTCACGGACACCACCTCCGCGACGGGCACGATCATGGCCGCGGACGACGCGCTGCGGTCCGCCATCGACACGCTCACCATCGACGAGGGCGGCTACGCCGTCCTGCAGGCCGAGTCCCCCGACCAGAAGGAGGGCCCCAGCCTCGTCAGCGAGCGGAACAACTCGGACGGCAACCTCGGTGGCGTCACCGAGGGATCGTGGGAGCGGTTCACCAAGCTGGACTTCGGCGGGGTCGCCCCGCGGACCATCTCGGTCCGCTACGCGAACTCGCAGGCGACGAACGCGAAGCCGAGCAGCGTCGACATCCACGCCGGCGCGGCCGACGGTCCCGTCGTCGCCACGGTCCAGCTCCCCGGAACTGGCGGCTGGCAGTACTACACCACGGTGCAGGCGGCCGTCACCGACCCGGACGCCCTGCTGGGCGCGTCGAGCGCGACGTTCGTGTTCCACGCCCCGGCCGGCCAGCAGTGGGTGTCGAACTTCGACTGGTACCAGTTCTCGCCCTACGAGGTCGCCACGTCCCCCGCGACGACACTCGCCACGCTGACCGCGGTCAACAGCACCACTACCGGCGGCGGTTCGTCACCGCTCAATCTCTCGAACGGCATCTTCGAGAACGTGACGAACGGCGCGTGGGCCGAATGGAAGGACACCGACCTCCGCGACGGCGCCGACACCGTCACCGTCCGCTATGACAAGCCCCAGTCGCGCGCGGCCTCGGACTCGCACATCGAACTGCACCTCGGTTCGAAGGACGGCCCGAAGACCATCAGCATCCCCCTCGAGTACAGCGGATCGGGCTGGGGAACCATCGCCACCACCAGCGTGCACCTCGACCCGAGTGTCTTCACCGGCGTCCAGGACGTGCGCGCCGACTTCCTCTCCAGCACGCAATCGGCCGCCCAGCCGTACGTGGGCAACGTCTACTCGCTGACCCTGACGCAGGACGCCGACGCCCCCGTGGGCTTCGACGCCACCGCTTTCCGCTCGCACAGCGGCGGCGGCCTCAAGAGCGAGCCGGTCGGCTGGACCGGCGCGGGTTCCACCACCGACCTCGGCGGCACCTACAACGGCGCCTGGCTCACCTACGGGGACATCGACTTCGGTGGCTCCCCGAAGAGCACCGTCACGATCACCTACGTCAACAACTCCGCTCGCTGCGGCACCGGCTCCGCCGTGCAGCTCTACCTGGACTCCTTCGACGCGGCCGGCCCCGGCACGCCGTACGCGACCGTGCCGCTGCCGGTCACGGGAGCCGCGTGGTCGTCCGGAGGGACGACGAGCGTGACGCTGCCCAAGGCGATCACCGGCACGCACACCGTCTATCTGCGGCTGACGACGAACCCGGACTCCTCGCACCCGTACGTCGCGAACCTGGGCCGGATCACCTTCAACCACGTCGACACGCCCGCCGTCACGGACAAGTCCGCCCTGCGGAAGGCTATCGACCAGTACGAGGGACTCGCCGACGACGCGGAGCGCTACGACGCGATCGACTTCGGTGTGTACGGGCGTGAACTCGCGGCCGCACGCACCCTCGTCGCCGCCGATGAGGCGACGCAGCTCGAGGTCGACACGCAGACCCGCAGCCTCACCCTCGCCGCCAAGCAGCTGATCCCCCTGCCGAGGCTGAAGCTGGAGGACCTGGTCGCGACCGCGTCGGCCCTCGACAACACCCGCTACACGGACGCGTCGTGGAAGGCGTTCACCGAGGCACTCGCCGCGGCGAAGACCGCGGTCGCCGACGGCGCGGCCACGGACGCGACCCTCACCGCTGGGTACGACGCCCTCCACCACGCCATGTCCGCGCTCACCACGAAGCCCAAGGCGGTGCCGGCCGCGCCTGACGCCGTGTCGGCGACCTCGTCCGGCACGAGCGTGACCGTCGCCTGGTCCGCACCCGAGGACACCGGCGGCTCGCCGGTCACCGGCTACAGGATCACCCTCAGCGACGGCCACCAGATCAAGATCGACGATCCGGACAGCCCGTGCACCACGTTCACCTGGCTGAGGGCCGGAAGGTCTTACACGGCGCGCGTCCAGGCGGTGAACGCCGTCGGCACCTCGCACCCGAGCGCCGTCACGGCACCCGTGGTGACCGGCGGCGGCAAGCCGCAGGCGCCGAGCGTGACGAGTGTGATCACCGACGGCGAGCAGGTCCGCGTGGCCTGGCGGCCGGCCGGTGACGGCGGATTCCCGATCATCGGCTACACCGTGGCCCTCGGCGACGGAACCACCGCGCACGTCTCCGCCACGACGGACACGGCGCTGCTCACGACCGCGGGCAAGGCGAAGGCCCACACGGCCACCGTGACCGCGGTCACCCTGGCCGGAACCTCGGACGACTCCGCCGCGACCGCCTCGGCAGGCGACTCCGTGGCGACCGCCGCGGCCGGCGCCGCCGACCCGGCGTACGAGCCGTCGCCCTTCCCGGACGACACGCTCAACGCGACCTACGCGTCGGACAAGTGGCCGGGGACCGGCGACGGGACCGACTATTTCTACGGTCTGCTCAACGGTATCGACGGCCTCGGCTCCGACATCCTCGCCGCCAACACCAAGGTGCCCCACGGCACCCCGCTCACCGCTGAGAACGACCAGATCGCCGTGCGCATCAACAACGCGGCGACGCAGAAGGAGGTGGACCGGGCCGAGGTCGACGCGACCAACAGCGGCACCGTCACGATCGCCGACGGCCTAGGCTCCCGGCTCGGCCGGATCTACCTCGACGCCCTGAACGGCGGCGGCCTGCCGAAGACCAGCGCGCTGTTCTCCCGCGTCACGAAGAACCTCGACAAGGTCGACGCGGCGAAGAACCACTACGGCTACCAGCGCCCCTACGTGCGGCTCGGGTTCGTCGGCGACGGCGGCTACATCTACGAGTCGCAGGACGGCTCGTACGGCAGCCTCACCACCAGCGGCTCGTACCCGAGTGGCCACACCTACGGCGGCTACGAGGCCGGGACCATCCTCGCCACGCTCCTGCCGGAACTGGCACCGTCGATCCTCGCGCGCACCTCGGAGTACGGGGACAACCGCATCGTCCTCGGGTTCCACTACCCGCTGGACGTCATGGGCGGCCGGATCTCCGGACAGGCCACCGTGGCGCACCGGTGGGCGGACCCCGACTTCGCGAATCTGCTGATGCAGGCCCACACCGAGATGGAGAACGTGCTGCTCGCGCAGTGCGAGAAGGAGGGGTACGGCGACACGCTCGCGGCCTGCGAGGGCGACTCCTACGCCGGCCTGAGCAGGGCGCAGGACATCGACCTGTACACGCGTCGCCTGACCTATGGGTTCTCCCAGGTGGGGAAGTCCGGGCAGGGTCTCAAGACGCCGTCCGACGCAGCGGCGCTGCTGATCACGGCCTTCCCGGACCTCACCACCGAGCAGCGCACGCAGATCCTCGAGCAGACCGCGACGGACTCCGGGTACCCGCTCGACCTCACCGCGGACGGCGGAGCGAGCTGGCAGCGGATCAACCTGGCGGCCGCGATGGCGGCGCACGTGGTCGTCAACGCCGACGGGTCGGTCACGGTGAAGAACTTCTCGGACGCCACCAAGGCCAGTGTCGCCGACGCCAAGGCGATCACCGTCGGAGGCGTCGCGATCGACGGGTTCGATCCGGACGTGTCCACGTACGTCGTCGACTGGCCCAAGAGCGCGAGGATCCCGGCCGTCTCCGCCGTACCGGCCCAGTCCGGCGCACGGGTGAAGGTCACCGACGGCAGTTCGGTCCTCTCGTCGACCGGGCACCGGTTCACCACCCGCACCATCAAGGTGACCTCGGCCAACGGTTCGGTCACCCGGACCTACACGGTCGGCTTCCAGCCCACGGACCGCGATGACCGACCGATCGCGGCCGGCGGCAACGGCGGTGACCGCCACGCCGGTGCATCCGGTCTGTGGAGCGCCGGGGGCAATGGACCGGGCTCCGCCGACAGCGCCGGACTCTGGTCGCCGGCGGCGGAGTGGGCTGAACCCATGGGAACCGCCGGAGGGAAGGGCACGCTGTGACCGCCCGACGAACCGTCCGCCGCGGAGCCGCGCCAGGATCCTGCTGATCCTCGTTGGGCACGCCGGTGGCGAGCGGCCCCTCCGGATGAACCATCGCTGTTCATCCGGAGGGGCCGTCGGCGTCTCGGCACGGCCGTTCACGGCAGAGATACGGCCGTTCACGGCGGCGGTGCGGCCGCTCACGGCGGCGGTGCGGCGCTCCATTGCCGGGTGCCGGCGCGCTCCCGGCGGCGGAGCACAGCCGCCGAGTCCCCGCACCGGCCGACCGGTCGACTACGTGGTGGTTTCGGCGATGATGAACCCAACATCGGGGTCCGCCAAGCCCTCTGACGGGTCAGCACCCCCAGTCGTGGATCGCCCGCAGCCATGGTTCCCGGACGGCGGACATACGCGCGAGCGTGTACCGGCACGCAGCGACGGACGGCCGGAACGGGGACAGCGGGTGCGGACGACAACGGATCGTCCACTTCCACGCCAGGACGGTGTCCGACGGCCCGTCGGGCAGGGAGCCGCACGGCGCGAACAGCCCCCGTGCCGCGGCCTCCTGTGCTTTGACCTCCTCCCACGGTAGAGGCGGTCGCGGATGCTCGTCCTCTCTCTGGGACATGAGCGGCACGCCTCATGACGGTCGCGGCGTTGGAAGAGCCGCGCCAAACGTGCGGCAGAGACGGGGGCACGGGACGCCGCTGAACAGTATGAACACAACGATCGGTTCCATGGCTCTTCTCGCGCCGCCTGCCTAGCATCACGGCCCGAAGGGCAGCAACCTGTCTGTCGGAGCAAGGAGCCGCACCTTGAAGACGTCACGACCGCTCGCCCGCGTCACGCACTGGTTCCGGTCACACCGGTCACACCGCTCCCGCCGACGCCGCACCGTGGCCCTGACCACCTGTCTGGCCTCGGTGGTGCTCGGCACATTGACCCAGGCACCGCTCGCACAGGCCGGGGACAGGTATCCGGCACCCGCGACGTGTCCCGCCGCTCTCCTGGGCAAGGCCACCTGTTATACCGGCCAGGACGCCAACGGGGCCTACTACGCCATCGGCATTCCCACCGCGTGGAACGGTTCACTCGTCGTCCACGCCCACGGTGGCCCCGACCTGGGTGAGGGATCCGACCCGGAGCGCAGCGTCGGCGACCTGGACCGCTGGGCGGTGATGGTGGAGGAGGGCTATGCCTGGGCCGGCTCGTCGTATCGCCGCGGCGGCTACGGCACGCGCATGGCCGCCGCCGACACCGAGAACCTGCGTCGCCTGTTCGTGTCCCGGTTCGGCGACCCGAGGCGCACGTACGTGCACGGCCAGTCCTGGGGCGGCGATGTCGCCGCCAAGGTCGTGGAGGTCTACGGCGGCAAGCACGGCCGGTACGACGGGGCGCTGCTCACCAGCGGTGTCCTCGCCGGCGGCTCGCGCGGCTACGACTACCGGGTGGACCTGCGCGTGGTCTACCAGTACTACTGCCAGAACCTGCCCCGCCCCACCGAGCCCCAGTACCCGCTGTGGCAGGGCCTGCGACCGGCATCGACACTGACGACCGCCGGGCTCCGTGCCCGTCTGGAGGAATGCACCGGCTACGCCTCCGCCCCGCAGGAGCGGACCGCGCTGCAGCAGCGCAACCTCGACGACATCCTGGCCGTCACGGGCATCCCGGAGCGCACATTGGAGTCACATCTGCGCTTCTCGGTCTTCACCTTCCGCGACATCGCGCACAACCGGCTCGGCGACCGCAATCCCTTCTCCAACGCGGGCGTGCGGTACTCCGGTTCACACGACGACGGCGCGCTCAACGCCGGTGTCGAGCGCTTCTCCGCCGACCCGGCCGCCGTCCGTGACCTGTCCTACGACAGCGACCTCACGGGCAGGGTCTCCATCCCCGTGCTGACGATGCACGCCATCGACGACCCGACGGCGTTCGTCGAACACGAGGCGGCCTACCGGGCCACGCTCCGGGGCGCGCACCGGGACGGGAATCTCGTCCAGACCTTCACCCGCGAAGCCGAGCACAGCGAACTCAGCGACTCCGAGTACGCCGCCTCCGTCTCCGCCCTCAATACCTGGGTACGTACCGGAAAGAAGCCGACCCCGCGGTCGATCGCCGCGTCCTGCGAAGACTTCGACCGCACCTATGGCACCGGATGCTTCCACGCACCCGACTACCGCCCCTCCTCCTATGCCTCACGGGTCAGGCCGCGACCGGGCGGGCTCACCTGGCCGGCGATGACCGCCGCGAAAGAGAAGGCCTGGAGCCACATCGAAGGCGTCGGAATCGCCCCCTGAGCGGGCCTGTTACGTCCCACTAACGCCAGATCACCCGCCTCATCACCGGCAGCCCCCGCCCATCGACCACATCCCGCACTGATCGACCTCGCGCCGCAGAGGCAACACCAAGCCCGCATCAGCCACTACAAGCGACACGGACGCAACCCCGGCGACGCCGGCGCCGATGTTGGATGCACCGACCGCTCGTTCGTGCTCTGCAAGGCGCTCAACGCGGAGCCGGACCGTACGGCGACCATCCGGGTCGCCGCACGCCGGATCCGTGATCTGCCCGACCGCCGGGGAGCGGCCGCGAGTGCCGGGGAGACATGGTCGCGCGACTGCGTCAACAGGCCCATCGCCGATGGCGAACGGTCCGTAAATCACACACAGTTGCTCTGGGCGGGCAACGCTCAGCACATGACGCATGTCGAACGGTCCCTGCCAGGAAGCGGAATCGACCGCAGCCGCTGGGCGGGCCCGAAGAGTACCGGGCGAGTGTGGCCCTCTCCCACCGAGCGGCTCCGCTCAGCTCTGGTGGAGACGCTTCAGGGCCAGGGAGAGGCCGACTCCCTTCGCGTGGTGCTTGAGCCGGTTGTGGTCGGGTTCGCGGTCGGTTTCGATCGTGAACCTTTTGTCCTCCCGGTAGTACCGGAGGGCCTCGAAGTCGAAGAGCATCACGTCTTCGGCGGTCATCGGTCGTTCGGACGTCGTCGTGTCCGAGAACATCGGACCTTCCTTGGGGAACACGTCCGTCCTCGAGGTCTCCTTGACCACCAGGCCGCCCGTCACAGTGAGGCAGTACTGGGAAAAGTTGCTCTGGTCCTCGTCCGCCTGACGCCCGCGTCCGCGCTCCTTCTTGTGCCAGGAGCGGGACTGCAGCACCCAGAAGTCGTCGGTCTCCGTCCGTGGGATGTCGACGGTGTAGGTTTCCTGCCGCGTGGACAGACCGAACAGTCCGCTCTTGACCTGGCGGGTGCGCTCCGACTGTTCGACGACCTGCCGCGTCCCGCGCGGCGCGCGGGTTTCCCGGGCTACCTTCTCCGCATAGTGCCGCAGCCGGTTCCAGTCCAGCTCGGTCCGGTCGTAGGCGGTTCTGCTCAGTCCGCTCATGGTGCTCCTTTCCGGGGGCAGGAGTCGACGACCGCCAGTGCCTCGATCTTGGCGGCCGGTATCCGGCGCGGGGTGCCGGACGGCTCCGTGAGAAGAGTGAAGTCCTTCGATACGCCGGCCGGTTCGCCACAGACGACCGCCGTGGGCGTCATGTCGAGTACCCGGGGCCGTGAGACCTGATCCCCGGTCGGGGTGGCGTGGGGCAGCCACCAGGACGTCATCGTCATGGCGACGATCACGGGCAGGGAGACCAGAAGCGCGATCCCTTTGTCGAGTTCGGGATAGTGGCCCGCTTCGGGGAGCGGGCGGCCGTGCCCGGCAAGCACCATCAGTTCCCGCCCGTCGCAGATGGCTTCGCGGGCTTCGGCCGCCGAGGACAGCCGGTTGAGGTTCCATCGGCGTTCCCGCTCGAAGAGATCCATGCGATGAAGCGCTGCCCATGGAGGAGCGGCCCTGCGCATCGCTCCATGCCCAGCGCACCAGGTCCTCGTCGACGAGGTCGAGGAGGATGTGGAGTGTGTGGCATCCGTTGGGCAGTGCGTCGAGGAGCGCGCCCCCCTCGTCGGCCGGTGGGAGGTAGACGGCCGCCAGCAGATCGTCGAGGGACTCCCCCCACCGGGGTTCGGTTTTGTGCCGGACCTCGAACGCGCCCAGGCGGTGTATCCGGCTCTGCCGGCGCTCGGCGCCGAAGCGGTCTCCGTCGGGACGAGTGCTTCGCCGGTGCGCGAGCAGCCCACGGTCCGCCCTGATCGGCAGTTCCTTGAGCCGATCCATCATGTTGCCGGCCATGGCCGTGTTGTTCGCCTCCAGCAGGCCCACCAGCCGGTGACCGGCCAGGAAGTCGGCCACCACGGCGAGGGTCTCCGGAGAGTGGTGCTTCTCCGCCGCCGACAGCGATCCCCTGTACATGTCCCGCAAGCGTCGCCGGTACTCCTCCTGGTGGTCGGCGCGGTAGGAATCGACCTCCACGACGGCCTCGCGCCAGGTCCGTAGCGCGTCCTCCGCGGAGCCACACTCTTCTTGTGCCT
Organism: Streptomyces sp. NPDC059582; assembly: GCF_042735715.1. Lineage (NCBI taxonomy): Bacteria > Bacillati > Actinomycetota > Actinomycetes > Kitasatosporales > Streptomycetaceae > Streptomyces > Streptomyces sp. NPDC059582. Next base: position 39,160 of record NZ_JBHWCC010000009.1, on the reverse strand, counting down.
CCGCCGGTTCGGCAAGGGCATGGGACATGCCCAGCAGATCGCCGATCCCCCGGTACAGGGCGAGGGACTCGGTGAACAGTTCCACCGCCTCGGCCCAGTGCCCCCGCCCTCGTGCGGTTCCGGCCCGATGCTGCGCGGCGTTGCCCTGGAACGCCGGATCGTCGAGGGCGGTGGCGATGTCCGCCGCCTCCTGGAGCTGCTCCAGGGCGGGTTTTGCCGAGTGGTGCCAAAGGGTCATGTACCCCCAGCTGACCAGTGCCTGTACGCGGCCGAAGCGGTACGTCGAGTCGTCGGCGACCGCCGCGGCCTTCTTGAAGTGCTCGGTGGCGGCTTCGATGTCCTCCTGGGCCACGGCGATCCTGCCGAGCCCGATGTGGGCGTGGACTGTGGGCAGTCGGGGCCTGTTGCCGGTCTCCGCTTCGAGGAGGGCCCGGACGGCGGCGAATGCCTCGTTGTGCGAACCCGCTCTCACTGCGTTGTCGCCTTCGGTTTCCAGGCGTAACTGCCGTACCCAGGCTTCCGGTGTCAGGTCCGGATTCCATGGGCCCGCGGAGCCCTCGGGGTCCCGCAGCGCCTGGTACCGGCTGCGCAGGGCGATCGGAGCGGGAACGTCGATGCTTTGTACCAGCGACTTCCTCTGTATGGCGTCCGAGCTCTGCCAGGCGGCGAGGAGCTCCTCACACGCTGGGTGTCCGGAGATGTCCGTGACGTAGGAATCCCCCATCGGTCCCCTCTCCCCGACGACCGAAGATATCCAGCTCTGATCGGCCTGGCCAGTCCCGGAAGGGAGGTCGCCCTTTCGGGTTATTTCTCGTCACTCTGCTCGATATTCGCGCGCCGTTCATTCGGGCAGGGGTGCCAACGCCTGCTCGCCCGCCAGGATCCGCCATGCCGGAACCCGCACCGTCCAGCCCACCGGCTATGCCTTCGACCCGTAGCCCCCGGACGGCAGCCCGTTCAGGAGGTCACCCCGCACGTGAACCAGCCGCAGCTTCCGTGCCGGGTCGCCACCGGGCGGCGGCCCGGGGTTGATCAGAACCGCCGCGTTCTCCCCGGACGAGGTGAACAGCAGATCCACGGGGTGTCCGCCGACCGTCGGCGCCCACCCCAGGTCGGTGCCGCCGCACTCGGCGAGGTCCTCCTGGAGCCGGTGGGCGGGTCCCTCGAGGAAGAGGTTGTCGGTGCAGCGTTCGACGGTGTTCCGCTGTTCATAGGCGTCGCGGTCGAAGGACGGTGGCCTGCCGTCGCGGCTTCCCTTGCGAGGTCGGCGGCCGCGTGGGTCCGCTGGGATCGGGATGACCACCCGGATGCGGCCTTCGCGCAGGTGTTCGCGAATGGTGCGTGAGGAACGCGCCTTGTCGGCCAGGCCCGCGATGGGTCGAGTGCGGGGCCGCCCCCGCGGGCGGGGAAGCTGCGTGCCCCGTTCGGTTGGTGTGACCATCTGTTAGCGTGCGCGGATGGAAGATCTGGGACTCGTGGCTTGGCCCCCTGAGCCGATCAGGACCGATCGGCTTGTGCTCCGTGAGTCCGAGGCGCGGGACCGTGCGGCGTTCATGGAGCTGCTCGCCTCGCCGGAGGTGAACGCCTACCTCGGCGGTCCCCGCCGGCGTGACGAGCTCGAGCGCGAGACGCCTGAGGTGCCCGAGCGGTGGCCCGGGAGTTTCGTCGTCGATCTCGACGGGGCGATGATCGGCCAGATCCTGCTCAGGAGGGCAACCGGGCACCGTCGCCCGGCCGCCGAGGGGAAGGCCGATCTCGGCTACCTGTTCCTGCCGCGGGCGTGGGGATTCGGGTACGCCGCCGAGGCGTGCGCGGCGGCCCTCGGCTGGTTCGGCGGTGCCCTTCCCGGCGAGCCGGTGGTGCTCACCACGCAGACCGCCAACGTCGGCTCGATGCGCCTCGCGGCGAAGCTGGGGTTCACCGAGGTGGAGCGGTTCGAGGCATGGGGGGCCGAGCAGTGGCTCGGCATGTGGTCCCCGGTCATGCCTTCCAGTTGAGTTCGTGACGGAAGCGTAGGGGAGTACATCCACACGCGCGAGCGGCCCGCAACCGCGACTCGCCCGCGCGCATGCCGGACATCACCTCTGATCCCGCCGACTTCCTCGCATGGGGCCAACAAGTCCGGCTCGGCCTGGTCGTCGAAGGCGAGCATCCACACCGGCCGGTAGGCGGCGGGGGTCGGCGCACAAGAGGGGGTCCTGCGCCTGCTCGCGCGCCCGGTGAGTGACGGTGCGGCCCTGTGCCACGCCATGGACGGCTCCCTGCCGGAAGATGCCGAGCGAGCTGCCCAAGGCGCGCCCTTCCTTCCTGCGTGCGCACGGCCGCCGACTCACCCGGTCCAGGACCCTGTTCGATCGAGTACGACCGGGTGATCGGAAAGACAACGGCTTGTCAGCCCCGGGGGGCTGAGACCCGCGGGCTCCGGGGCCTGCCCGCGGTCACACCGTGGGCAGGGTCCACTTCTGGTTGGCGCTGCCCGTGCAGGACCAGATCTGGGCCTGTGTACCCGGGGTCGTGGAATGGTCCGTGTCGTCGAGGCACTTGCCGGACTGCGGGTTCAGCAGGCTGCCATTGGTCTGGGGTACCCAGACCTGGGCGCCGGTGCCGTTGCAGTCGTAGATCTGCACCTTCGTGCCGTTGGCGGTGCCGGCCGCCTTGATGTCGAGGCACTTGCCGAGGACCTGGAGCGTGTTGTTCGCCTTGTTGACGGTCCACTGCTGGGCGCTTGAGCCGTTGCACGTGTACACCTGGACCGGGTTGCCGTTCGCGGTCGACGCCGCACGGTCGTCCAGGCAGAGGCCGCCGGGGCCGACGACCGGCCCGGTCGGGTTGGTGCCGCCACCACCGCCGGTGATGGTGTTGAACGTGTTGGTGAACTGGTACGAGCTCTGCGAGACACCGCTGCAGGTGTCGGAGAGGCCGCCGTTGGTGGCACACGCCTTGTCCCGGCCGAGGGCCCAGAACGCGAGCTCCTGGATGCCGTTGGCCTTGGCGAAGTTGGCGAGGGCGGTGGCGTTGGCGGTGGTGAACTTCTCGTTGATCGAGTCGTTCACACCGATCATGGGGGTGTTGCCCTCCATGGCCCACAGTTCGGCGGAGGTCTTGGTCGGGTAGATCTGCGCGAGTTGGTTGTGCAGGCCGTTGGCCGCGCTGATGGCGGCGGCACCCATGTCCGCCACGTTCTGGTAGTAGTCCATCGTCATGATGTTGACGAGATTGACGGTGACGCCGCGGGACTTGGCGTTGTTGATCAGCGCCAGGTTGTCGCCGTCGAGGCCGTTGGGATCCGTCGCCAGCGTGTAGTTGACGTCGATCTTCTTTCCCGCGGCCGCGTACGTCGACTGGATGTGGGCGAGCGCCTGGTTGCGCCGGTCGATCGACGCGGTGTCCCTGATGGGCGCGCCTTCGATGTCGAAGTCGAGGCGTGTCAGGTTCAGCGTGTCGATGACCCGCTTGTACTGCGTCTCCAGGGCCGCCACCGAGGTGCACGCCTGGCCGAGTTCGGTGCCCGAGGCTCCGCCGAAGGAGGCGATGACGTCGCCGCCCTGGGCACGCAGGCTGTTGATCGCGTTCGTCCAGCCCGCGTCGGTGATCGGAGTGTCACCGTTGAGCGTGGCGTTACAGCTCCCGTCGCTGATGACGAACGCGAGCGTGTAGTACTTGTTGCCCGTGGCGCTGACGGCGTTCGCCATCGCGGACGGGGAGTTCCACATCTCGATGTAGGGCGCGGAGTAGTGGGCGGGGAAGCCGGGGCCGGGGTTGGCGGCGGCGAAGGCTTGGGGAGCTGCGCCCAGCAATGCCATGGACGCGAGGACGGCTGCGGGGGCGAGGCTGTGTCTGATGCGCATGAACGCTCCGTCAGTTGGCCGGATACGGGGGGGCGGCCGAGCACTTGCGGTGATGCAGCAGTTCAGTGAGCAGAAGTGCAGTGAACTAGTGAAGGCGGCGCCTCGCAAGAGAACTGACAGGAAACGTTCCTGTCGACTTCACCGTGCACGTTTTGCCCGTTCACCCTGATGAACACCGCTCGGATCGCCTTCCACCGCATGCAGGCCCTGTTCAGAAATTGGCGCGACGAGCGCTCGCATGCCGGCTTGACGGCGTGTTGTGTACGGGAGTTCAATCCGGGCGGTCGCGCAGCGCATGGCTGCGAGGCCGCCATGCCCCGTAGCGCATACGCGCCTCACCGCCCAGCCTCTCCACCACCCACGACCTGGACACTTCCGCTCCGGTCAGGCTTCATGGCGATCCCGGTCGGGTGCGGCCGGCTTGAGGCGCGTTCGCTCCGCGACATGTCAGTGGCCCATGGCACGATCGCGGGCATGACAGCGATCGACGAGCGGTTCGTTCACGAGACGGCCGCCAAGTACGGCGTTCCCGGCCCCGTCGCCCAGGAGTTGATGGCCCGCTCCCGGCCATGCCTCTATCTGGTGCCGTACGAACAAGTGCCTCCGTCCCAGCGGAGAAACGCCCGTGCCGCCGCGCGTACGGGCGGGCTCCCCGCGCTGCCGGACGGGATGGACTGGCCGGAAGGCAGAGAGCCGCTCGTGCTGAGCGTCGACTGCGCGGCCCTGCCGCACGACGACCTGGGTATCGAACTGCCCGCCGACGGGCACCTGTTGGTCTTCACCGAGATCGAATACCCGCCGGAGTCGTCCGTGGTGCTCCACATCCCTGCCGGTGCACGCACCACGGAGCGTGCCGCGACGTACGACTCCGACGGTGAGGCCATGCGGATCAGGGTCTACGAGCCGCGCACCCTGTATCCCGTGGCCGGACTTACCCTCGACAGCGACTGGCAAGAGGCCCCGCAGACACGCGCGTTCTTGGACGGCGACGGGGACGAGGAGGCACTGGACAGCTTCGAGGAAGCCGTCCTCGACGCGGCCGCCGGCGGGCATCGCCCCGGCGTCTGCGTGCAGATCGGCGGGTTCTCCGACCCGTGGGACATGGCACCGGACGGGGGCGATCTCGTGCTCTTCGCGCAGATGGCGGGGCAGGCGATCGACTACGACGTATTCACCATGAACCTGATCGTGGGCACACGGGAGGACATCGCCGCCCGACGGTACGTCGGCCTCCGGTACGAGCAACAGTGCTGAGCCAGGCCCTCGTCGACTCCGGCTCGCCGCCGTGCGCGCGTCGCCCGGCCTGCCGAGCCCCAGCCGCGGGACCCCTGTCGCTCCCCCTCTTCGCCGCCCCGGCGGCGTGCTGATGGACCCGGCGGACGGTGGCGTTCCAGCCGGGCCCGTGTCCAGCTGCCGTACAGCGTGCGGCAGTTCCCCCGCCGCGGCCTCTGCGATAGGATCACTGGCCGTCCCCCGCCTGTGGCAAGGCCACCGATCACGACCGACGCGGCGGTCCGGCCGGCTTCACCTGGCGTTGTCGAGTGCACCCAGGAGAGAAGAACAGCCGTGAACGATGTGGATGCGCCCGTTCGGGACGCGCCCGGTCCGGCCGGGGCGGGTGCCCGTCGCTCCGGTGAACTTCAGATCCTGCTCGACGAGGGCACCCGTGCCGTCGTCGAGGACGGGGATCTGCGTACCGGCCGGGACCGTTTCGCACGCGCCTACCGGATCGCCGAGTCGTCGGGCGAGGAACGGGCGATGGCGGTGGCCGCCCTCGGCTTCGGCGGCCTGTGCGTGCACGAGCACCGCACGGTCGCCGGCTCGGTTCTCCTGGAGTCACAGATACGCCGGGCGCTGGAGCTGCTGGACCCTCAGTCCTCCCTGGCGCTGCGGCTGCGCATCCGGCTGGCCGGGGAGAGCGACTACCGCAACAGCGACAACACGGCGGTACTCGCGTTGCTCGCGCAGGCCAGGGCGCAGCAGAACCCGATGGCGCGAGCGGAGGCTTTGAGTCTGGCCCATCATTGCCTGATCGGCCCGGAGCACGGCGCGCTGCGCCGGGAACTGGCCGCCGATCTGGTCGCCGAGAGTTTCCGAACCTCCCGCCGCAGCGACCTGCTGATGGGCCTGCTGTGGCAGACGGTCGACATGTTCCTGGACGGCGATCCTCACGCGGAACGCTGCCTGTCGGAGCTGCGCGGCCTGCTGGCCGAGCAGGACCATCTCGCGGTGGGTTTCGTCGTGAGCGCGATGGACGTCATGCTCGCCGTCCGCGCCGGCCGTCTCGACGAGGCCGAAACCCTGGCCAGGGCCTGCACCGAGCGCGGGATCGCCGCCGGTGACGTCAACGCCACGGTGTGGCGGGCCGCGCAACTGGTGACCATCCGCTGGTACCAAGGCCGAGTGGTCGAGCTCGTTCCGCTGCTGAGCGAAGTGGTCAACTCCCCTACGCTGAGCGCCGTGGACGACCACGCCCTGGCGGCGCTGGCGGTGGCCGCGGTGACGGCCGGGGACCGGCGGAAGGCCGTCAGCGCACTGGCCATATTGTGCGGCCACGACCTCGGCGACCTGCCTCGGTCGAGCAGTTGGATGGTGACGATGCACGGTGTCGCGGAGGCTGCCTATCTCCTCGACGACGCCGCGACGGCGGCGCGCGTCCACGAACTGCTCAGCCCGTACGGTCATCTGCCGATCGTGGGCAGTCTCGCCGTCGCCTGCTTCGGCTCGGCCCAGCACGCGCTGGGGGTCGCCGCATTGACCATGGGAGACGTCGACCGGGCCGTGACCCATCTGCGGGACGCGGTACGGCAGAACCTCGCCCTGGCGCACTGGCCCGCGGTCATGGCCTCCTGGGACCGGCTCGCGGTGGCCCTCGTACGCGCCGGCCGGCCGGCCGAGGCCGACGCCGTCCGGCAGGAGATGGCCATGGCGGCCAAGGAGGCCGCGGCGCCCCCACCGGAGACCGACGCGGCGGGCGGAGCGGATGAGCGGGCCGGGGACGGGCAGGGGCAGCCCGCGGCGTTCTGCACCCGGCTGGGCCGCAAGTGGCGGATCGGGTTCGGCGGGCGCAGCGTCCTGGTGGAGCACAGCGTGGGGATGCTCCACCTGGTGGTGCTGATCGCCAACCCGCGCCAGGAGATCCAGGCCGTCGACCTCGTGGCCGGGCTGACCGCGCTCCACGAGGCCGCCGAGCACACGGCCCTGTCCCGGCAGCCGGCGCTGGACCGGGTGGCGACGCAGGAGTACCGCAACCGTCTGGCCCGGCTGCGCACCGAACTGGACGAGTTCGAAGCGGCCGACGACCATGAGCGCGCCGCCGCCGCGCAGGCCGAACACGACTGGCTGATGAACCAGTTGGCGGGTGCCACTGGCCTGAGCGGGCGTGTCCGCCGCTTCCCCGAGGGCAAGGAACGCTCCCGGGTCGCGGTGAGCAAGGCCATCCGCCGGGCAGTGGACCGGATCACGGCAGCCGACCCGGTGATCGGTGAACACCTGCAGCACGCGGTGCACACCGGTGTGCGGTGCTCGTACTGGCCCGCCTGACCTGTGCCCGGCCGCGCGTCAGCCCCGGCTCGAAGGGCCGGGCCGGCGCTTCGACGGATCGACGGGCCGGGCCGCCCGCCCGGCTACAGCCGGAAAGGCACTGCGACGACCTGCGTGACGTACGTCCGACGCCTTCCCGCACGTGTACGGAGGGGCCGGCTCTGCCATGTCGTGCGGGCCGCCGACCGGCCCTGTCCCAGGTGAAAAACCCGTCGGGCCCGTCGGCGGCACCGCACCGCTCCTGCTCAGCCGTCCGCGCGGTGCCGTGTTCGCACGCCGCCGCGCCAGCGGGTCGGCACTCGCCGGTCGGCACTCCCGTGGACGGTCCGCGTCACAGCGCGGTCAGCGTCTGCCAGGTCGTGGAGGCGACGACCCCGTCGGCCGGCAGACTGCGGGCGGACTGGAAGGACCGCACCGCGCTGACCGTGGCCGCCCCGAAGGAGCCGTCCACGCTCAGCGCCGCCCCATGGGCGTTGAGCTGGCGTTGCAACGCCGTCACCGCGGGCCCGCTGCTCCCCTGCTGCACGGTGAGGGCGAGCGCCCGCCACGTCGCGGCTCCGACGATCCCGTCGGCGGTCAGACCTCGGCCGGTCTGGAAGGACCGCACCGCGCTGACCGTGGCCGCCCCGAAGGAGCCGTCCACGCTCAGCGCCGCACCGCGGGCGTTGAGCAGGTACTGCGTGGTCCTGACCCGCTCACCGCTCGCCCCCTGCTGGATCACCGGCCAGGCCGCGCTCGGCAACGGCGTGCCGCTGCCCGCGGGCAGGGCGAAGGGAGCGGGAAGGAGCAGCTGTGTGTTGCGGGCGTCGACGGCTCCACGGCGCTTGCCGATGCCGGCCGCCACCGCCTGGAGGTCGTTGGCGGCCAGCTCGCGTCCCAGCGCGGCGAGTGCGGCGGGGGTGCTGGTGTCCCCGTTGCACGACAGCGGCGCGTCGGAGTCGACCATGGTGGTGAAGATGGACAGGATGCCTCCGCCTTCGGCGATCTCGAAGATCCGGCTCTGGACGGGCCAGTCGATGTGCGACGCCGTGTTCACCTCCCAGAAGCCGTTGCCGATGGTGGACGGCCAGGAAGTCCTGTGGGCCGAGACGTTGTTGGTGTGGGTGTGCCCGTCCACCATCAGGATGACGTTCGGGAAGCGCAGCAGCAGGTTGCGGAGTTCCGTGCCGCCGTACGGTGATCCGCTGTCGGTGTTGTCCATGGAGTCGAGCGTGTGATGACTGCAGATGACGATGAGTTTGTCGGTCACACCGGGCTGGTTGACGACGGTCCTGGCCCGGGTGCCGTCGGAGTCGTCGAGTTCGTAGCGTGAGCTGCTGGCCTTGAGCTGGGCGTTCAGCCAGTTCCACTGGTCCTTGTCGATGGCGCCGTCGGCCCCGCCGCTGGTGTTGGTGGTGTCCAGCACCAGGAACCGGAGCATGTCGTTCGGCCCCGAGGGAATCGCGTAGTAGCCCTTGTCGCTGCCGGAGGTGAAACCGTGCCCGCGGGGAGTGCCGGTGGTGTTGAAGTGCTCGGCGATGAAATCGCTGCGCCCGAGCAGCCGCCGGGACGGGTCTGCCGTCACGTGGGCCGTCTGGAGGGTGAACTCGCCTGTCAGGACGTCCTTCAGCAGGTCCAGGTAGTACGCGGCGGAGTTGTCGAAGACGTCCGGGACTCCCTCGATCTCCGTCAGTTTGGTGGAGCCGGTGGCGATGCTCTTGAGCGGGTCGAAGGGGAGGACGTCGATCGGGACGTTGCCCTGGACGAGGGCGTCGTGGTTGCCGTAGGCGGCATACCAGGGCATGCCCAGTCCGGTCGCCGTGAACGGTCTGCGTGCGGCGTTCAGCAGACCGCTCACCACGGGAAAGCCGTGCAGGCCGTGGTTGTCGGGCGGAGTCTGCCGCGCCTCGGGATGCCAGTAGTGGGTCTCCGTCCCGAACTGGCCGCTCCCCACACTCTCGTCCTTGCCGAGGTCACCGGAGTCCGGGTGCACCGTGCTGCCGTCGAGCAGGTCGATGTACCACCGCGACTCGTTGTACTGGCAGTTGTCGACCGCGTCGCCCGTGACGACCGTGAAGGCCAGCGGCGTTCCGGTCCGCGGGCTGCGGACGACCTGCCGGACGGCCCGGCACATCGCGTCGGTCGCCTGGGTCGAGAGGAATTCGTGGGCGCGGTAGGCCGATTCGGTCGGGTACGAGTTGTAGTGCGGAGGTCCGTAGTCCGCGAGCCGGTCGAGGCACTCGACGCGCAGCGGTGACTGGTCGTCGACGATGTGCAGGTCGGACATCTGGGCGAAGGCGATCAGCGATCGGTTGACCTGCGGTGCGGTGGCGGAGACGAAGTCGTTGCGGATGATGTGCGGTTCGCCGGGGCCGGTGACCACCCCGTGGTATCCCAGGCCCAGGTCGGGGCCGATCTGCACGGTCTGGTCCAGAGTGGTCGGCCCGAGTGCGGCACCGGTGCCCAGCGGCGGCGCCGCCGCGGCAGTGGCGACGGCGCGCAGACCGCCGACGTCGATGGCGGCGGCCACCACGGCCACTGAGGCAGCGGTCAGGATCCGGCGACGGGAGATTGCCATGTCGATTCCTTCGGTGTGGGGCGTGACATGCTGCGAAGTCGTCGTTCGCCCGTTCCGCACCCCGTCGACCGCGGTGGAGTCGCGTGGGGCACGTGAGAGGACGGTCGAGGGGAGGCGGAAATCCGCGCAGGTGCCGGCGCCACCGCTGAGCGGCGGGCCGGCACCTGCGTTCAGGCGCGGGAGCGGGACGGATCGTGGGTTGCCGTGCCCGTCACAGCCCGGTGCCGGTGTGCGTGGAGCGCAGCTGGATCTGGTACGACTCCCAGGGAGACCAGGTGGTGCTGCTGGGGCCGGTCTGCGTGCAGTGGTAGAGCGTGCCCGTGTCGTCGACGGCGAACAGTTCGATCTTTCCGGCCCCGTTCCGCTCGGCGGAGACGTGGCGCATCCTCAGCGTGGTGGTGCCGAACTGCGTCGGTATCTGGGCCCAGGACTGCCACGTGCCGGCGGCGGGGGCGGTCTCGAAGCGGCGCCAGAGCATCCCATCGGGGTTGGTGCCGAAGATCGCCAGGCGTCCGTCGAGGTTCCGGGCCATGTCGATGGAGTCGAGGATGCCGTCGACCGGCAGTACCCCGCCCCACTCGTACTCCGTCTGCGCGTTGGCGACGTTCATCTTGCGCTGGATGAGCAGGCCGTCCTCCTTGATGGCGACCAGTACGGCGCGCCCGTCGGATCCGGTCTCGACGGCGAGCTGGATCGCGGTGCCGCCGAGCTGGGTCCAGGGGGTGAACCAGCCGTTGGAGGCGGTGTCGTCGTTCAGGAAGTCCTGCCAGCGGTGGCGGATGCCGTTGTCGCTACGGGTGGCGTAGACCTGCATGCCGCCCCACTGGTCCTGGACCGCGGTCGCGGAGGTGAAGCCGCTGTCGAACTGCTGGGGCGCCGTGTAGGTGCCGCTGCCCGCGCTGGTCTGCGCGCGGCGGGTCACGAAGCCGTTCTGGTCCACGGCGAACACCTCGACCCGGCCGTCCTGGTGGCTGCTGGCGGTGACGGACTGCCACCCCGGCCCGGCTGCGAGCTTCGTCCACGGCTGGAGGCCGCCGCCGACGGTCTGCTGGCTGGTGTTCCACAGGTTGCCCTGCGCGTCGGTGCCGAACAGCTCCAGCCGCCCGTCCTTGTTGCGGGCCGCGGCGATCGGGGAGCCGAGCGGGTGCGGAGCGTGCAGCGGGAAGGGCGCGGGCAGGAGCAGCTGCGCGTTGCGGTCCCCGTTGACGCCCATGCGGTTGCTGATGCCGCGGCTCACCTCCTGCGGGTCGTTGGTGGCCAGTTCCCGGGCCAGGGAGGCCAGTTGCGCGGGGGTGCTGGTGTCACCTCCGAAAGAGAGGGGCGCGGCGGGGTCCACCATGGTGGTGAAGATCGAGAGGGTGGCGGGCCCGGCGGCGGAGCCGAACTCGCCCGCGTTCTGCGCGTCGGGGCTCGCCATGATCTCGATGATGCGGCTCTGGATCGGCCAGTCGATGTGCGAGGCCGTGGAGATCTCCCAGAAGCCGCCGCGGATCGGGCTGTTGGACGGCGTCGGATGGGGGACGATCTTGTTGGCGTGGGTGTGTCCGTTGACCATGGCGATCACGTTGGGGTAGCGCAGCAGCAGCGCCTTGAGTTCGTCGCCGGTGTGCCGGTCCCCGAAGATGCCCCCGAAGATGCCGTCGTCGAGGTTGTCCATGGTGTTGAGCGTGTGGTGGCAGAAGAGGACGTACATCTTGTCCTGCACACCGCTCCGCGTGACGATGCGGTTGTTGGTGTCGATGTAGCGGGAGCTGTTGACCCTGAGCTGCTGTTCAAGCCAGTCGAGCTGGTCGGTGTCGATCGACCCGCCCGCGGCGCCGGAGCCGAATCCGTCGGTGTTGGTGTTGGTGGAGTCGAGGGTGATGTAGCGGATCACGTCGCTGGAGCCGGAGGGAATCGCGTAGTAGGCCTTGTTGATGCCGACGCCCTGGAAACCGTGGCCGACCGGCAGGCCGGCGGTGTTGAAGTGGTCCTGGATGAACGCCTTGCGTGAGAGCAGCCGTCGGTTGGGGTCCGGGACGACCCGGGTCCCATCAAGGTCCCAGGCGACCATCAGTTTGCCGAAGGTGCCCAGGTCGCTGTAGTTGTCCGGCAGGTCGGCGGAGGTGCCGGTGGTCTTGGACGTGCCGACCGTCATGCCCTGGACGTCGACCAGGTTGTTGTCGATGGGCTCGTTGCCCTGCCACAGGCCGTCGTGGTTGCCGTACGCCGCGTACCAGGGCATGCCCAGACCGTGGGAGACGAACGGCCGGCGGGCCGCACCCACCACGCCACTCGCGTCCAACAGTCCCGGAACATAGGGGAATCCGAGGCCGGAGGTGCCGGTGTACTGGTTGCCCGGTACCTGCTGAGGGGGCACCGACGGGTAGTAGTAGTGGTTGTCCGCACTGCCGCCGCTGGTCAGGGCGCCGCTGGAGAAGCTCTGGTCCAGGCCGATCTGGCCGGAGTCCGGGACGATGGTCTGGCCTCCGTCGAGCAGGTCGATGTACCAGCGGTTCTCGTTGTGCTGGCAGTTGTCGATCGCGTCACCGGTGACGATGGTGAACTGCAGCGGCTTCTTGCTCCGCGGGCCCTTGCCGATCCCGGCGATGGCCTGGCACATCGCGTCGACGACCTGGGTCGAGAGGAACTCGTGTCCGCGGTAGGCCGACTCGGTGGGATACGAGGCGTAGTGCGGGGCGCCGGCGTCGGCGTAACGGTCCATGAACTCGAGGCGGGCCGGCGACTGGTCGTCGACGATGTGCAGGTCGGTCATCTGGGCGAAGGCCGCCAGGGCCATCGTCGGAGGACCGAAACGGGACCAGAGGTCGGTGCGGATGGTGTGGGGCTCCCCCGGCCCGGCGACGAGCCGCTGATAGCCCGCGCCCTGGGCGTAGCTCGCCCGCTGCACCGTCTGGTCCCACGTGGTGACCACCGGCACGTCCGATGTGGAGACAGCGGCCGTCCTGCCGTAGCCCATCGACGTCGCGGCTTCGGCGGCGGTGCGGAAACCGCCGGCGTCGATGGCCGCCGCCACCACACCCACGCCAGTCGTCGTCAGTAGCCTTCTTCGCGAGATACCCACGCCATGTCTCCCAGGAGAGGTCGAACCCGTCTCCTCTTCCGGCGTTCCATCGCGTTCCGCCGCGTTCCACGGGGTCGTACGCCATCAGCCTGGTCAGGCACGCCCCGCAGTCCGATTCGTTCTGCCCGGGCCACGCCGTGGGAGAGGTCGGCTCCGGCACCTGCGTCCCGCTGTTGTCGGGGGACGGAGGAGATGCGCGCGAAAGCCGCCACTTGGGGACGGAGCGTAACCGCAGTCCCGGGTGAGTGACGTTCTGTAGCGGTTACCCACTTGCTGGGACTGTCGTGGGGCTGGCTACGGCGCCCTCTGGGTCGGCTCTGGGACGGGTTCCGGGGGGAGCGCGGCGGCGTGACTACGGTGGAGCGGACGGCGAGTGCGAGACGGGGAGCTTGTCCCCTCGGCAGCCGCGGGGATAGCCTGCTAGCGGCGTTTCCTGCACGCCCGACCCCTAGACCAGGTGCTCACGCCACCCGGCGCCGCAGGGGCAAAGGTGATCTTCTTGTCGTCGTAGGTGTGACTTCCTTCGTTGTCTTCCTTTCCGGGTGACGGTGACGGTCTGCGTGAGGGCTCGTGCCGGCCACCCCGAGAGGACCGACAATGACAGCGCAGCGAGGGTTCAAGAAGCTGGTGCGTGAGCGGATGGCGCGCACCGGGGAGTCGTACTCCACGGCTCGCCGTCATGTACTGGCCGAGACTGCCAGGGCGCAGACGCCCGTGATTCCCGCTGGACTGGTGTACGCGGAGTTCGGCACCGACCAGCATCACGAGGCGTCCCTGATCCGGCATGCGCTCGGCAGCGTCCACGACGAGGCGCTGGTCGCCGGTCTGGCCGGGGGCATCGGCTTCATGTACTTCGTCTTCGAGTACCAAGGCCTGCCGCCCATGCTGACCATTGTCGCCCAGCACCATCCCGAGCCATGGGTCCAGACGGCCTTGGACCGGCTGCACGTGCCGTACGACATCCAGCACAGCGCAAAGCCTCAGTGGGTCAAGCTGTGCAAGGCCCTGGACGCGGGCCGTCCGGTGTTCTGCGCCGTGGACAGATCACGGCTGCCCTGGCACGGGATGGAGCCGGGATTCGGCGCGGATCCCTACACCGTCGTCATCGCCGGCTACGACGGGGACACCCTCTACGTCGACGACGAGTCCGCTGCACCGCACGCCATCGGCACCGAGGAGTTCGGCGCCGCCTGGTCCGCCTACAAGAAGGGGCGCCACCAGATGATCGTGCCGACCGGACAGGCCACCGGCGATCCCGATATCGATGGCGCGATCGCCGCCACCGCCGGGCATCTCACCGGACCGGTCCTCGGCAACAACTTCGACGTCAACTTCGGATTCTCCGGAATGGAGAAGCTCGCAGCCCAGCTGCGTGACACAAGGACGAAGACTGGGTGGGAGCGGCGCTTCGGGGAGCCGGTGCCCTTCTTCCACGGGGTGCGCAGGCTCTATGAGTGTCTGGAGGTGGAGTACACGGCACCGGGTGCGACGCGGCCGCTCTATGCCGACTTCCTGGACCTGGCCGGCCGGCCTGATGCGGCAGCCTTGTTCCGCGAGTCGGCCCGCGGCTGGGAGCGAGTAGCCTCCCTCGCGCTGGAAACCGTGTCCGGCCTGGGCGCGTACACCGAGATCTGTGAGCAGCGGATGCAGCTGATCATGTCCCGCGGCGAGAAAGCCAGGGAAGAGATCCGAGCCCTCGGGGAGCGTGCCAACGCGCTCGCCGAGGAGTACGGGGCCCCGGACGCCGAACAGCGTAGGCACCTGTTCGACGAACTCGCGGGCATCGTCGACGCCAGCGCAGCACTCGAACGACAAGCCGTCGAACTGCTGTGACCCCCGGCGTTCCGTAGGTCGGCGATGGCAGGGGTCGTCCCGCTGCCATCGCACGTCTGCGAGGTAGAAACGTCGCCTGCGGGAAGGCCACGGCGAACAGGAGGCCGGCCAGGACGGTGCGGGCAGCCCACGACCGCGACACGTCGAGACCCACATGATGGCCGGCGACCGGGAGCACCGTGCCCGCCGCTGCGGACAGGGCCGCCCGGCAGCCGCCATCCGTGCCGGGGCCGACATGCCGCCGCGACGGTGAGGCCCTGCGCCAGGTCCACCAGCACCTCGCCGACCCGAGGACCGGTGGGCAGTGGCGGAGCCGGCCGCGAGGTGCCGCCGGCCGCCGGCCGGCGCGGCTCGTCGTCGAACGGCCCGTCAGCCGCCGCGGCTGACCGCCCCGCGGACCCCGTAGGCGGCGGCACCGGCCGCGATCACCGCGGCACCCGCGAGCACGGACGCGAGCGGCAGGGCGAAGGCCAGAACGAGGCAGCCGGCCGTGCCGACGATCGGCACGATCCGGGCCGGTCGGCCCTCGTCGGGAGTGAGGGTCCAGGCGGAGGCGTTGGCGATGGCGTAATAGGCCAGCACGCCGAAGGAGGAGAAGCCGATCGCGCCGCGCACGTCGACAGTGGCTGCCACGAGGGCGACGACGGCGCCGACGGCGAGTTCGGCGCGGTGCGGCACATGGAAGCGGGGGTGGACGGCGGCCAGGGCGTGCGGCAGGTGCCGGTCGCGGGCCATCGCCAGGGTGGTACGCGAGACGCCGAGGATCAGCGCGAGGAGTGAGCCGAGCGCTGCGACGGCCGCACCGGCCCGTACGGCGGGGCCCAGACCCGGGATGCCCGCGGCGCGGACCGCCTCGACCAGCGGGGCGGTGGTGTGGGCGAGCCGGTCGGGGCCCAGGACCAGCAGGACCGCCACGGCGACCGCCGCGTACACCACGAGGGCGATGCCCAGCGCGAGCGGGATCGCGCGGGGGATGGTTCGCCGCGGATCGCGGACCTCCTCGCCGAGGGTGGCGATGCGCGCGTACCCCGCGAAGGCGAAGAACAGCAGCCCGGCCGCCTGCAGCACCCCGCCGAAGGAGGTGTGCGCGCCCACGTCCAGGCGGGCAGCGACCACGGATCCCGAGGTGAGGCAGGCGGTGACCACGGCGGCGAGCACCGCCAGGACGACCGTGACGACCGCCCGGGTCAACAGCGCTGACTTCTGCACTCCGGCGTAGTTCACCGCGGTCAGCACCACCACCGCCGCGACCGCGACCGCGTGCGCCTGGCCCGGCCACACATAGGAACCCACCGTCAGAGCCATGGCCGCGCACGAGGCGGTCTTGCCGACCACGAACCCCCAGCCCGCCAGGTAGCCCCAGAACTCGCCGAGCCGCTCGCGGCCGTAGACGTAGGAGCCGCCCGACTGCGGGTAGCGGGCGGCCAGTCGGGCGGAGGAGGTCGCGTTGCAGTACGCCACCACCGCGGCCAGGCCCAGGCCGAGCAGCAGCCCGGATCGGGCCGCAGCGGCGGCCGGTGCCAGCGAGGCGAAGATCCCGGCGCCGATCATCGAGCCCAGCCCGATCACCACGGCGTCGGACACCCCCAGATGCCGCTTCAGCTCACCCTCGCCGGCGGGCGCCGCTGACGTGCTCAATGATCACCCCTCGACGGCGTCCCCCAGTGGGCGCCGCTCAGTGACGGCCTCCGATATAGGCGCAGGATATAGGAGGTTGGTGTCGAGTCGACGCAGGACCGTCCTGCTGTCGGTCGCGACCGGGAGCACATGGCCGACCGGAGCGGAACCGGGAGTCTGCACCGGGCCGCCCGTCGCGTCGCGGCTCCGCGCGACGCGACAGCGGGCGGCACGTCAGTTCCGGCAGGCCACGCCCACCCGCGGGCGGGACGGCCGGCGTCAGCCGGGACAGCGGGAAGACACCGGACGTCACCCTCGCCGGACCCGACCTGCTCCGCCGGAGTGCCGCGGTCTCAGCCGGCACGGTGCGGCCGGCTCCCGACGAGGTGCCGGCGGCAGCCGCCGTCGTCCCGGGCCTTGCGCGTGGTGGTGCCGTCCGGGCCTCGACGGCGCCGTCCGAGGCCGCCCGCCCCGTGGGGTCCCTCGCAGGGCGGGGTCGACTGCCGGGTCAGGACCGGTCGGCAACTTTCTCGCGCAGGGCCTGGTCGACGGCTTCGCGTACCCGCTCGTCCTCGCGCTGCCTGCGCCGGGCGCGACCGCGTCGGGCGAGAACGAACGCCGTGGCGGCCGCGGCCAGTACCAGGACGACGAGCACGAGGAGCGACCAGGGGACGGCCCAGCCGTGCGCCGTGGCGCGTACGGGGGCGAGCGCGGTGGTGGATCCGGCCGCGTCGGTGATGAGCGGGGTGACGGTCGCGGTGGCGGTGAGGCGGACCGCCGGGGTGACGTCGTGGATCGGGACCGTGACCTTCCACTGCTCGCCGGGCAGCAGTTCCGGCGGCGCTGCGACCCGGCCGGCGTCGACGCTCAGCGTCCCGAAGGGGCCGGTGAGGGTGACCTTCTGGGCACCCGAGAGCACGGCGTTGCCCGTGTTGTGGAGGGTGTAGGTCACCGTGGCGTCGCCCTGGGCGAGCGGGTTGGCGGTGCCGTCGTAGCCGACGCTCAGATCCTCCACGGCGAGCGTCGGCCGCAGGGCTCCGCTGACCCGCAGCTTGATCCGGATGCCGAGGCGGCGGTCGACCGCGATGCCCTCGACGTCGTCGGACTGCTTGAGCGAGGTGAGGATGCCCCCCACGTAGTCGCCGGGAGTGGCGTTGCGCGGGACGGTGACGGTGAACGGTACTGCGACGCTCTTGCCCGGGGCGATCAGGACGCTGTCGTGGGTGGCGTGGACCCAGGTGCCGATGCCGCGGGACTTCTTGTCCTGGGTGAGGAGGTCGAGTTGTCCCTTCTGGGTGGTGAAGCCGTCGGCGGCGTAGACCGCGAGCCGCAGCGGGGCGGTGCCGTGATTGGCGACGACCATGGCGTCCTCGACCTCACCGCCGGGGTTGACGCCGTAGTTGAAGCTCGACCGGTCGTCTCCGAAGCCGTTCGCGGCCGTCCGGACGGTCCACGTGACGTCGCCGTCGGCCGCCCGGGCCGGTCCGGTGGATACGGTGACGAACGCCAGGGCCGCGGACAGGGCGAGTACGACGGTGCGGACAACGGCTTTGGTGCTGCGGCGAAGTGGTGCCACTGCGTGCATCTCGGGGTCTCTCTCGGAACGGTGGCGGGGCGGAGTCCGACAGGCCGGAGCCGCCCCGCCGGTGGAGCGGGATCGGTCAGCTGCTCAGCGCGGTGATCGTGAGGGTCGCGCGGTAGCCGCCCTTCTGGACGGAGTCCGGGATCTTGAGGTCCAGGTCGGCGCCCAGCTTGGCCGTTCCCCGCGGGTGGCCCTGGTCGGCGGAGCCGAGACCCCTGGAGACCGCCAGACCCTGACCGTTGTCGTCGTAGCCGGAGGCCACCGACGAACCGGCCTTGGCCCCGGCGCCCTCGTCGAGGACGTAGGGCGTCCAGCCGAGGTAGGAACCGGCGAACATCTTGTCGGCGTCCTTGAACTCGCTCACGTTGGCCGAGACCGACCACGGGGAGAGCGAGCGGCGGGTGTCCGACACCAGGATGGGGTTGATCTTGCCGGCGGCGGTGAAGTGGTCGCCGGTCATCTCCCTGGCGGTGCCGAGGTCGACCAGGCCGTTGTAGCCGTCGATGGTCCAGCCGAACTCGCCCGGAGCCGGGTTCGGCACGTTGACCTGGAGGGACTGGCCGTCACCGTTGTACGGGTGGACGCTCACCTTGTCGACGACCGAACCGACGGGCTGACCTGCGGCGGTGTTGTTGCACCAGTCGCCGTGCGAGACCGCGGAGTTGGGGGTGTCGCAGGTGCCGCTGCGGAGGTTCTCCACGACGAGCTTGTCCTTGCGCACCTGGACCTTGACGTAGGTGCGGACGTGCTCCTGGTTCTGCACCGAGTTGTACCAGTAGCTCTTCGGGTTCAGCGGGTCGGCGCCGTTGCCGGCACCACTGGTACCGCTGGAGTCGGGCGCCGTGATGTCGTAGTACTTCGAGCCCGAGGCGGAGTTGGCCGTGACGTAGAGGACGCCACCGGGGCCGGGGTAGACGTCGGCCGCGCCCGGCTGCTCCTTCGGGTCGGCCTTCTCACCGTTCTTGATGAGGTAGCTGCGGGAGTAGCTGTGGTCATGGCCCTGGAGGACCAGGTCGACGCCCAGCTTGGAGAAGGTCGTGGGGAAGTCGACCCGGCGCGTCTTGTTGTCGCCGTCCTTGGCGTGGGCGGCCGGCGAGTAGATCGAGTGGTGGTAGACGAGTACCTTCCACTTGGCCTCGGAGCCGTGCTGATTGATGACGTCCGTGACGTACTTGGTGTGCGCCGCGTCGCCCCCGCCGCCCTGGGAGGTGGCGTAGCTGTTGCTGTTGAGGTCGATGAACAGCACATCCTTGTAGATGTACCAGTAGTCGCCGCCGGAAGTGTTGGAGGCCGGGTTGCCGTTGGCGTACAGCGAGCCCGAGCGGTCCGTGTTCGGCGTCGAGAAGTGCTGCTCGTAGGCCTTGCCGCCGACGTCGTGGTTGCCGATGGTGGCCGCCCACGGGTACTGGCGCAGTTGGTCGGGCGCCAGGAAGGAGTTCCACTGGGACTCGGTGTTGGCGGTCTCGACCTGGTCGCCGCCGGAGACGAGGAGTTCGGCGTTCGGGTTGGCCTGCGTGGCCACGCCCAGGGTGTCCTGCCAGCCCGCCTGGTCCTGCGCGAGGTCCCCGGAGGAGCCGATCTGCGGGTCGCCCAGGAACAGGAAGTCGTAGTCGCCCTCGAAGTCCTGCGTCTTGAAGGAGTACGCGGTGGACCAGTTGCCCTCGGTACCGACGCGGTAGGAGTAAGTGGTGTTCTCCTTGAGGCCGGTGATGGTGGCGTGGCGGTTGTAGCCGCCACTGGTGGCGATGTTGGCTGCGCCCATCGCGTCGAAGGTCACCGCGTCCGCGGGGAACTCGCCCGCGACGAGCCGCGCGGTGGGCGCGAGCTGGACCCGCTGCGCGGTGTCGGTGGAGGAGTACCAACTGACCGTTCGCTGGGTCTCGTTGGCGCCGACACCCAGGACGATGCCGGAGAGGGTGGAGTCGGCCGCGGCAGCGGGCGAGGCCAGTCCGCCCGCGAAGGCCACGGTCAGGCCGAGGAAGGCAGCGGAGGCTCCGGTCGCCACGCGGTGCCGCACAGGACCGCGGACCTGCTGGGAGTGGTTCGGTCTCATGAGGTTTCGATTCTTCTGTGTGCATGCAGTGCACATTCAGTGGAGATCGCCAAGCTTTCGACATCAGATGAACGGCGCTTGAATGCGATCTTGGTGCGGCCTGAATATCGCTGTCGGCCAAGCGCCACTACAGTCCGAACGCGCGCTGCACGAACCAGACAAGACCCATGGCGGCCACTCCCCCCGACAGCACACCGGTGACCCACAGCGCGGCACGTGGCGAGTGGCGCCTGAGCAGCAACAGCAGCGGGAACACCGCCGCGATGACAGCGAGCTGTACGGCTTCGATGCCGATGTTGAACACCAGGAGCGACCACAGCAGAGTCCACGACCAGGCGGCCTCGATGCCGAGCGCGCCCGCGAAGCCCAGGCCGTGCACCAGGCCGAAGCAGAACACGACACCCAGCCTGGTCCAGCCGGCGCGGTCCAGGGCGAAGCGGTTACCGGCCGATGGTTCCAGGTCCGTGACATGGGTGCCGCGCCCGCGGATACGCCACAGGTGCCAGCCGGCGACCACGGCGATGGACAGAGCGATGACGGGTTCCACCAGGCGCCCGGGAACGTCGACGAGGCCCAGCGCGGCCAGCAGGAACGTCACCGAGTGGGCCAGCGTGAAACTGGTGGCCGCCAGGACGACTTCACGCGGCCGCCGAGATCCGGCGATGAGGGCGAGCAGGAACAGGATGTGGTCGGTACCGGTCAACAGGTGCTCGGCGCCGAGGCGGAAGAACTCCCAGAAGCGCTGCGTCCAGGGCTGGCCGATCGAGAAGGACGGGTGCCCGGCGTCGAGGGCGGCGCTGCCGGTGTGGCCGCCGACGGCATAGGTCACGATCGTCTTGACGCCCTTGACGTAGCCCTCGGAGTCGGGGAAGAGCCGGCTGTGGAGCTCATGGTCGCCGGAGCCGTGTTCGGCACACGTCCAGTCGAGAGTCAGCAACGCGTAGGGCACACCCTCCTCCCGACCCATCCGGAACGCGCCGGCCGGAGACGCCTCGCAGGCGCTTCCGGCCGCGGTGACCGTGAGACGCCGGGTGATGTAGCCGACGGCCGCAGCACGGTGGGTGTTGAGCGCCGCGGCCTCGGCAGCGGTGTCCCCGGACTCGAACGCGTCGGTTCCGGCACGGAAGAGGGGATCGTCGGAGACGGCGTCCGCCGCCGAGACGACGAGGAGGTCGTACTCCAGCTTCAACTCGGTCCGCAGAGGGCCATCGTCGTCTGCTGTGACATGCGCGTAGACAGTCGAAGTGAAGCCATGAGCGGCGGCGGGCCGAACAAGGCTCAGAAGGAAGAAGACCGCCGCGGCGAGAGCGAGCAGAGGGCGGCGGACACGCTGTGACATGGGGCTCCTTGAGGTTGCCCGTGCACCGTGCTGGTCGTGGGTGAACCGGAGTTGCCCCATCGGCGAATCATGAGAAAACAAATGTTCGATGGATGGTCGGCCGATGGAGATCGTGTGGAACGGCGGCGCAGGATGAGGAAACAGCCGCTCCGTACCGGCTCCGTCGTGCACACCGTCGGGCCGCGGACCGGCGCCCCGTCGCGCCCCGCGGCGGCCTCACGCCCGGAGGACGATCGTCTTGCACCGCCCGCTCTTCACCGCCGCCCTGGCGGTGGCCGCCGTGCTCCTGACCGGATGCGCTTCGGGTGACGACTGGTCGGAGGGACCGCACCCCCGCCCCTCCGCCGTCGGCGAACTGAGCGCGGGCTTCCTCGGCCCGGACACCTCACCCGCACCGGAGTCGACCGTCACTCCGAGCCCCGGTTCCTGGTCCCGGGTCCACCCCTCGGACGGCATCCGCGTCGTCCTGCTCACGGCGGGCCATGACCGACCCACCAAGACCCTGGTGACGGCTGTACAGGAATGGGCGCAGGACGAGGACGTCGACCTGCGGACCGTGACCGCGACCGACGCCGGCGACCTCGTCCCCGCCATCACCAGAGCGATGGACATGCACCCTGACCTCGTCGTCAGCGCGGGCAACGACCTCATCGACCCCTTGGCGGCGGTCACCCCCAACCATCTCGCCCAGCAGTTCCTGGTGGTGGGCGCGGAACTCGCCGAACCCACCCAGAACGTGACGGCGGTCGACTGGTCGGGGGCGTCGTTCCGCGGCGAAGGACTGGGCATGTCCTCCACGTATGACGCCTCCTCCTTCACCGCCGCGCGCTGTGCGGCCGCCGTCCGGGCGGGCACGGCAGCGGTGTTGGCGCGGCACACCGGGATCGTGCTGTGGCTGGAGGACTTCTAGGGACTGCGCGGGTGCCGGCGACATACGGCGGACGGTGGCCCGACAGTGCGTCGACGGCCTTGTCGAGTCGGTGATCGAGATGGCCGGGGAGCCTGGTGCGGTGGGGGGAGGGATCCCCGCGAGGCGCGGTGTCCGGGCCCCGACACCTGCGCAGTGTGGGCGGGGGCGGCCCAGGCCCCACGCCCCACGCCCCAGGCCCCACGCCCCACGCCCCACGCCCCACGCCCCACGCCCCACGCCCCACGCCCCACGCCCCACGCCCCACGCCCCACGCCCCACGCCCCACGCCCCAGGATCGAGGCTCCCCGCCAAGAACCTTGATCGTTGCACCCGAACCTTGGTGATCGGTGAGTACGACCGCGCGGCCCGTTCCGTACCCTGGCGGCATGCGCATGCGTCCCACTCTGAGCTGGACCCCGACCGAGGACCTGCCGCCGGGCACCACGAATCCGGAGCCGGTCGCCGAGGCGCTGCGCACCGGCGGCGTGCTGGTGCTCAGCGGGGCGGGCATCTCGACGGAGTCGGGCATCCCCGACTACCGGGGCGAGGGCGGGAGCCTGAGCCGGCACACCCCGATGACCTACCAGGACTTCACCGCCAGTGCGCAGGCCCGGCGCCGGTACTGGGCGCGCAGCCACCTCGGCTGGCGCACCTTCGGCCGCGCACGCCCCAATGCGGGACACCGTGCCGTCGCCGCGTTCGCGCGGTACGGCCTGCTCTCGGGAGTGATCACCCAGAACGTCGACAGCCTGCACCAGGCCGCCGGCAGCGAGAGTGTCGTGGAACTCCATGGAAGCCTGGACCGGGTGGTCTGCCTTTCGTGCGGCACCTTCAGCCCGCGCCGCGAACTCGCCCGGCGGTTGGAGGAGGCCAATCCGGGCTTCGAGCCGGTAGCCGCCGGGATCAATCCGGACGGTGACGCCGATCTGGTCGACGAGCAGGTCGGAGACTTCCGCGTGCTGCCCTGCACGGTGTGCGGCGGCATCCTCAAACCGGACGTGGTGTTCTTCGGCGAAGCCGTTCCGCCGCAGCGGGTGGAGCACTGCCGCACGCTGGTCCGCGAGGCGACTTCACTGCTGGTTCTGGGCTCCTCGCTGACGGTGATGTCCGGGCTACGGTTCGTCCGCCAGGCGGCCCAGTCCGGAAAGCCGGTGCTGATCGTCAACCGGGACCCGACCCGGGGCGACCCACATGCCCTCACCCGGGTCGCGCTCCCGCTGGGACCAGCACTCACCACTGTGGCCGACCGACTGGGCATCCCGGTCCAGGACTGACAGGCGGTCCGGGCGACATGGTGACGGCGGTGGGGCGTCGGCATCGTTCACGGCACCGGTCCACTACCGGCAAGCCGCGCTCGTCGTCAGTGAGGGAAGTCGGAACCGAAGAGTGCGCCCGGCACGGGCGCGGCGAGCGTGCCCGGTCCGAAGCTCACCGAACCGGTCGTGGAGACGCCTGAAGCGCTGACGGGGAAGACCCAGATGGCGCCCGATCCGCTGTTCTCCCGCGGCGCCGAGACGGCGACATGCCCGCCGACCAGGGCGGTGCGGCTGCCGAACCGGTCACCCGTCTCAGCGGTACCGGGCACTCCGGCCGTGTTCTGGCTGACGACCTGGGACCCCGCGCCGGTGAGACCCGCCCCGCTCCCCTTGAGGACCACGAAGGTGCCCGCGTCGGTCTTCCCGGCGTGATCCTCGCCGGGAACCCCTGCGACGACGTCGGCGCAGCCGTCGCCGGTGACGTCCCCGACGGAGACCGCCGTACCGAATCCGTCGCCGCTCTCCCCTGTCCCCGGGACGCCCGGAGTGTTCTGGCCGATCAGCGTCGCCCGCGCCGCCAACCCGTTCGCCGTGCCGCGCACCACACCCACGAGACCGCCGCCCGCCGCCGTACTGCGGCCGAAGACGACGTCCTGTCGGCCGTCGCCGTTGACGTCGCCCATGGCGATACTGTCCGCGGACGCGGTGTCCGGGTGGGCGATGAAGGGCCCTGCGACAAGACCACGCCTGGTGCCGCGCAGCAGCTGCAGACGGGGCGGCGGGAGCACCCCCGCGCTGTCCGCGTTCTTCGAACCGGCGCTGACGACCAGGTCGGTGATGCCGTCGCCGTCCACATCGCCCGCTTCCATCGCGAAGACCTGGACGGCCGGGTCCACGAGAGGCCCGGTACGGGCCGCTTCACCGATGCGGCTGAACGGCCCGTACCGCATCCGGTCGGCCGTCGCCAGGTCCAGGTGGCCGTCCCCGTCGAAGTCACCGGACCGGAGCGACGACCTGCCCTGACCGAGAGTGGTGGCGGTGACGAGGCCGCCCACGCCTCCCCACAGGACGGTGTACCGCCCGACGTCACGGGCACTGCCGACGTCCTCACCCGGGGCCCCGACGACGAGGTCGGTGAAACCATCGTCATCCAGGTCGGCCGCCGTCAGGCTGCTGCCGAAGCGGTCACCCGCCTCCGCCGTGCCTGGTATCCCGTATCGGTCCTGGCTGATCACCTGGCGCTTGACCCCGTCGGGGCCGTCCGCCATGCCGTAGACGACCGCGAAGTACCCGGCGCCGGACCGGCCGTTCACCCTGCCGCCGGGAGCGGCGATGGCCACGTCGGCGTATCCGTCACCGTCGAAGTCGGCCCGCGCCGATCCGCCGACGTCAGCGGCGAGGACACCCGCGGGAGCGGCTTCGGCGCGGGACGCGGCAGGGGCCGCCGCCGCGGTCACGGCGACGACGGCCGCCGCGGTGGCGACGGACAGGTGCAGTCTCCGGGATGACACAGCAAGCCCCCTGGACAGGCGAGTCGATGACCGTGCGCCTCACGCGCCCGGCGACCAACAAGACCCGCACAGGACTTCAATGGTTGTACGCCTTCGCGTCATCTCTGGTTCACCCTCGGTGGGGCCATGTCTCAGCGGAACATTGCCGATCCCGCTGCTCGTGTCACAACCGGGGATGCTGTCCGGTCTTACCGAGTGCGGGTCGCGTCACTCTGTTCCCTCAGATGATCGTCGGCCTCGCGGCTCCCAGGAGCAGCAGACACTCACCCGGGCCACGCCAAGGAGAACAATCATGATCACGCCTGTCGTCTCGATCGCCTACCACTCCGGTTACGGCCATACCGCCGTCCTCGCCGAAGCCGTGCGGGCGGGCGCCTCCGAGGCCGGCGCCGTCGTCCACCTGGTCAAGGTCGACGAGATCACCGACGAGCAGTGGGGGCAGCTCGACGCCTCCGACGCGATCGTCTTCGGTTCGCCGACCTACATGGGCACGGCCTCCGGCGCCTTCCACCAGTTCGCCGAGGCCACCTCCAAGCGCTGGTTCGTCCACTCCTGGAAGGACAAGCTCGCCGCCGGGTTCAGCAACTCCGGCGCCAAGAGCGGTGACAAGCTCCACACACTCCAGTACTTCGCCGTCCTCGCGGCCCAGCACGGCATGACCTGGGTCAACCTCGGTCTGAAGCCCGGGTGGAACAGCTCCACCGGCTCCGAGAACGACCTCAACCGCCTCGGCTTCTACCTCGGCGCGGGCGCCCAGACCGACACCGACCACGGCCCCGAGGAAGTCCACAAGGCCGATGTCGCCACCGCCCAGCACCTCGGCCGGCGAGTCGCCGACCAGGCCCGCATCTATGCCGCCGGACGCGCAGCCGTAGCCGTCTGACCCAACCGCCCTCCGCCGGCCTGTCGTATCAAGGTCCCAAGGCCCACCACGACGGGTCGCGGCCATGCGCGGTGGCCGCGCAACTCGATGCGCGGCCACCGCGCGGGCTGGGCGCTCCGGAGTGGTCAGGGACTGTCGCCGGACCAGTCGAAACGGCCTGTGTCGCCGGGACACGGGTCATACAGTGCACGGCCGCCCGCGCCGAACCGACCGAGTTCGGTGGACAGAGCAGCGCCGGCGGCGAGTTCGTCGGGCGTCCAGTCGGTCACGTCCAGGAACAGGCCGTCCAGCGGGCCGCCGGCCAGTTCGACGTAGGTGCGCCCAGGGCGTGGGCCCGGGTCGGGATCGTCGTGGTCGTGGCCATAGACACGGCCGCGCAGTAGCTGCTCATCACCGTTCACATACTTCAGCCTGCCAGCCACCACCGACAACGGGCCTTGGCCGCCGTGGTCAGGCCGATGGGACAGTGACCGGAGCGCAGGAGACGGCTTGTCCCGCAGGATGGCGAGCGCTCGGGCGTCCTCGCCCGGAGGCAGGAGATCCTTCTCCGGCCGGGCGAGCAGCAGCCGGGGCCCGCTATGGCGTGGTCGGCGCCCTCGGCCGTGGGCGCGGCGCGACGGGTATTTGGCCTCGACGACGGTCAGGGTGGACCGGACGGGGTACTGGACCGCAATGCGGCAGCCGGTGACGCTGATCCTTCTACGTCCCCGATCCGGCGGTGGGAACCGGGTCTTGAGACACGTTTTACGCGACGCGCGCAACTGCGGCCCGCGTTGTCACCGTCTGACAGTGAGTCGGGTCCGTCAGGGCCGTGGAGCGAGAGAGTGGGGCAGGTCGTGGGACGGCGCAAGAGCGGCATAGGGATCGCGCTCGTCACGTGTGTGATGCTGGCGAGCGTGAGTGCCTGCGGCGGGGGCGGCAGTGACAAGGCGGGCGGGGACGACGCGAGGGCGTCGGGTAAGCCGCGCGCGAGTGCCTCGCCGTCACCGACGAAGCCCGCGGGTCCGCCGATGCTGCTGGAGACGATCACGCCACAGACGGGAACCACGGTCGGTGTGGCCATGCCGATCTCGGTGATCTTCACGAACCCGGTGGCGGCCGAGGCGCGCGCCACGGTCGAGAAGCACATGAAGGTGAGCGCCTCACAGCCGGTGGCCGGCGCCTGGCACTGGTTCGGCGACAAGCGCGCCGACTGGCGTCCGAAGACGTACTGGCCCTCCGGTACGACGGTGAAGATCGACGCCGACATGAAGGGCGTCAGCAACGGCAACGGACGCTACGGCGTGCACGGCTACACGCACACCTTCAAGATCGGTGACGATGTGCGTGCGGATGTCTCGGTGACCGGCCACACCATGAAGGTGACCCGCAACGGCGCGGCGGTGCGCACCTTGTCGATCAACGCGGGCAGCGCCGAGTATCCGACGTGGAACGGCACCATGGCGGTCATCGACAAGCAGGAGAAGGTCCACATGACCTCCTGCAGTGTCGGTATCAGCTGCGACAAGGGCAGCCCGAACTTCTACGACCTGACCCTGCCCTGGGACGTCCACCTCACCCAGTCGGGCACGTACGTGCACTACTCGACCGGAGACCCGAATCCGGGCAGCGGCAGCGCCCGCGGGTCACACGGCTGCGTCCACCTGTCCATCTCGGACGCCAAGTGGTTCTACGGCCAGGTCAAGCAGGGCGACCCCGTCACCATCACCGGCTCGCCCCGCGCCAAGGCCTCGGCCGACAACGGCTACGCCGCCTTCAACCTGGGATGGGACCAGTGGCTCGCGGGCAGCGCGTCCGGGGAGGGAACCACCGCGTCGCTGTGACGCTGTGGTCCCCTCCCCGGAGGCGGCACAGGTGATGCGGGAATCCCGCGCCGTGCCTGTCCCCTCCCCGGAGGCGGCACAGGTGATGCGGGTGTCCCGCGCCGTGCCGCTGCCCAGGAGCAGGCGCCCACACGCAGGTTCGGCCACTCCCCCGACGGCCCCGATCCGTCCGGGGGCTCAGAGGCGGTTCAGTGCGGTGCGGCTCACCGCCTGCGCGGTAGCCATGACGGTCACCTGCGGATTCACCTCCGGGCAGCTCGGCAGGGCGGAGGCGTCCGTCACCAGGACACCGTCGACGCCCCGCAGCCATCCACTGCTGTCCGCGGGAGCCTGGTCCGGGTCGGCTCCCATGGCGACGGTGCCTGTCGGATGGAAGGCGGACAAGTGCAGTTGTCGGGCGGAGACGCTCCGCCGGACGCTGCTCAGTTCCGCCGCGGTTCGTACGCCGGGTGTCGCGGGCACGCCCGTCAACACCTCCCGCGCGCCTGCGGCCAGCAAGAGGCGGCCCACGGCCTCGATCGCGCGGATGAGCCGGTGGGCGTCTTCCTGAGCGAGCCGGTACGTCAGCGTGGGCCTGCGACGGCCCCATACTCTGCCCCCCGGCCGGTCGGCGATCATCGCGCCGACCGTCGCCAGGCTGTCCTGTCCTTCCATCTCCGCACGGAGCCTGCGGCCTGCTCCCGGAAGCAGGAAAGAACTCATCCCGGGCGGCGGCGCAGTCGCCTCGATCAGAATGCCGTCGTCGTGCAGCTCTTCCACCGCAGCGCTCTGCAGCACGGCGGGCCCGCCGGTGATCTGTCCGTCAAAACGGCCGCCGACACTGACCGCCGGATGAACTGCCAGGTTACGGCCGATCATTCGGTGTCCGGCCAGGTGTGAACGGCGCAGCAGCAGCGGTGTCATCAACGCTCCCGCCGCCACGGCGACCAGCGGGCTGAGAATCTCGAACCGGGTGCCGTCCGGCCGCCTCGCCACCACTCCTGCCGCGCGTGGCCGGCTCCGCAGATCGCGGTCGACCATGATCGCCTCAGCGTGGGCCGACGTGATGATCCGGGCGCCCGCGGCACACGCGTCGGGGAGGACGGACAGTTGCACACTCTGTTTCGCTCCTGTCGGACAGCCGACCACGCAGGCGCAGGACCCTTGGCATCCTGGGGCGTTGCGCCGCAACGGAGCAGCCTTCCAACCGAGTCGGCGAGCGCCCTCGAGCGTGAGTGTGCCGTTGTGGCCAAGGATGTCCAGTGGTGCGGGGGCCACCCGAAGCGTGCGCTCGATGTCGTCGAGGTCGGCGGCGAACAGCGATGGCTCGGCGAGGTCTATCCCGTAAGTGGTGTGCCAGCGGGTCAGGACACGGTGGGGGGTCCGGTAGCACGTGCCGGAGTTGATGACGGTGGTACCGCCGACAGCACGGCCTGTGGGCAGCAGGATCGGCGGATCCCCCATCATGATCGTGGCCCCGCCGTCCCGGTAGAGCTCGGTGAAGCGGTCGAGAGGTGGCGCGGCGCGGAAGTCGGCGGTGGTGTGGTGCCGGCCTTCCTCGATGACGATCACACGCAGCCCCGCACGCGCGAAGGTCCGGGCGGCCACGGCGCCGCCCGCTCCAGAGCCGATGATGACGACGTCCGCCGTGTGCCGGTCGGGCCACGACGCGGACGGCACGCAGTCCAGCGGCGGGTCGTCGGGAGGACGGCGTACGGGTGTGCCGGGAGTCCGGCGCCGGAGCATCTGCTCCGTTCCCGCGGCGAGGATGACCGGCATCTTCACCAAGTCGAGCAGCCGATCGGGCAGCGTGGTCACGAGAGCCTCGCGTTCGTCTGCTGTGAGACGGTCGAGCCGGCGCCCGGTGCGCACCACCGCGTACGCGTCCAAAAGGCCCGCAGCACCGCGGAAACCCGTGCGGGCCGGCCGCGGCATCGCGTCCAGGAGACGGTCGAGCCGCTGCGGTACTCCAGCCGCCCGGTCGGCACTCCCCGCTTCCGGGGCTGCTGCGAGCAGGGCACCGACCAAGCCTTCGAGACTGCGGTTCATCGTGTGCCCACCTCCGCGTGCGCGGTGGCGTCCAGTGTCCAGGTCGCTTCTGTGCGCCATCGGCCCCACCAGCGCTCGAGTTCGACGTGCGCGTGGGCGCGCTCGCTGTTGCGGCACACAGCGTGGCTGCCGTCCGGGTCGGTGTACTGGAGCGTCAGCGTTCGGTCTTCGGGCTGTGTCACGCGTACGCGCAGGCGACGGAGTCCGGCCCTGCCGGTGATCTGCCACTGCGGCAGCCCGATGTCTGCGCGGAATCGTCCGAGCCCGGCGTATCCCGTCGCGGAGCGAAGCGCCCGGCGGGGCCAGTCCCGGCCGTTTCTGCGGAGCCGGAGGAAGACCAGTGGGGGCAGCCGGTCCAGTGGCGGACGCTTGGAGACGGCGGCCACCACTTCGAGGACGTCGCCGCCGCCCAGATCCGCGTGGAGCCAGGCCCAGCGTCGCGCGTTGCCGTGGCCGTAGATTCGGGCGCCGGCGCCCTGCGCGTCACGGAGAACGAGCTCGCCTCCGGCGTGGTGGATCGTGCCGGTGTACCGGGCGCGTGCGGACGGGAGCATCTGGGCCGCCGGCAGGACGGGCCGGCGCCAGGCCCAGCGGGGGAACGTGTACAGG
Organism: Streptomyces sp. NPDC059582; assembly: GCF_042735715.1. Classification (NCBI taxonomy): domain Bacteria; kingdom Bacillati; phylum Actinomycetota; class Actinomycetes; order Kitasatosporales; family Streptomycetaceae; genus Streptomyces; species Streptomyces sp. NPDC059582. The sequence continues at coordinate 8,704 of NZ_JBHWCC010000009.1, read as the reverse complement.
GGGCCGCTCTCGGGCGTTTCCGTGAGGTCCCACCGGAAGGCGCCTGCCGAGCCCCGCAGGGTTCCTGCTGTGGCCTCGATTCCGTCAGCCGTGAATCCCGTGGCCTGAGGTATCCACGGGTGAGGTCCGAACCTGGCGTGCGTCACCGGGCCTTGCGGCGGGAAGAGCGCGATCCAGCCGTGGGCAGAGGCAGGGGATCCGTCGGTGGGTGCGGTGATTTCGTGGTGGAGCCAGACTCCTGTGCCGCTGGCGGGATCTGTGAGGGTGGTGTACCAGACCTCGGTCCGCCCGGGTGTGCCGTCCCAGCGTGGTGCGAGGTGCCGCTCTCCGCCCTGCGGGAAGGGAAACCGCCAGCTCTTGAGGAAGGGCGCGAGCTGGGCGAGGGGAAAGCGCAAGGTGCCGCGGCCGACCACGGCATCACCGTCGTACAGGGTGAAGGGGAGAACCGTCATGGAGGTCCAGGGACGGCGGACGGATACGGACTTCCATCCGCGCAGTGTGAGCGTGCGGTCCTGCGAGCGGAACTGAAGTCGGTAGTCGATCCTGCGCCTGGCCAGCGGGGAGATGTCCATCTCGCCTGTAGCCGCGGAGTCGTCGGCGCAGTCTGGGATGCGTACCCGGCCCGCGGCCTTGGCGTGCGTGGTGCGGTGCGGCGTGACCAGAGCGTCCGAGCTCACCACGAGGTCGACGCGTATCGGGCGGGCTCCCTCGGTGCCGGCCAGTTCCACGGTGCCGTACATGCTTTCCGTGAAGCGCGTCCCGCGGCCGTTCACCGAGCGAGCCCGAGGTCACCGAGCATGATGCGTTCGGTCTCCTGGAGATAGGCATCGGCCGCGCGGGCGGCGGCTTCCGTGTCCCCGGCGCACACGGCGCGAACGAGCGGGGCGAGCCGGGCATGCGCTGTTTCGGCCTCTCGAAACGGGCCCACGAGCTGCTGCCGTGCGGGGAGGTAGGCGTTGAAGAGAGTGTTCGTGAGCAGGAGATACACCCGGTTGCCGGTGGCGCGGGCCAGTGCGCGGTGGACTTCCGCATCGGCGAGCTGTACGGCTGCGGGCTGGTCCGCTGCCCCAACGGCGGCGAGCAGGTCCTGCAGTTCGTCGGACTGACGGGCTGTGATGTGGCCGGCGGCGCGCTGGGCGATGACGGCGCCCATGGTCCGGCGCACTTCGAAGACCTCGTGCAGCCAGTCGGGCGCGTAGCGCACCAGCATCGGCAACAGGTCGGCGCCGCCGGTCCGTAGATAGTCGCGCACGCGTGTTCCCACTCCGTGCCGGGTCTCCAGCAGGCCGGATCCCACCAGACGCCCCAACGCGTGCTTGAGGGTGGCGCGGGTGACACCGTAGCGCTCCGCGAGGTTGCGTTCCGGGGGCAGCAGACTGCCGATCTGGTGGCTGCCGGTAAGGATCTCCTGCTGAATCTGTCGTTCCAGCGTGTCGACGACCGTGGTGCGGGCGAGCGGCTCCATCGCGACTCCTGCGTAGTGGACCAGTGGCTCATCCACTGCACCACCGCGGCTGGGCCGCGGTCAAGATCCGTGCACCGCTTCCACCGCGGATCACGAGAAGCCGCTCGTGTCGTACTGCCCAGTCTTACGCGGCAGTTCACCGCGCGGGACCGGTTCCAGGAGGGGGCCGGGTGTCCGTCGACAGCGTTGTCGGTCTGTACAACCGGCCTGACGCTCCAACAGGCAGCTTGTGAGCCGGGAAGGAATCGACGGGCGGCGGGACTTGGGCACGCACGCCGTGGCGGCGTGCTTTCGTCCCATCAGCTCTGCGTGTGAGCCTGCGGGGGTCGCCGAACCGCTCTGGCCCCGGGGCGCCACTCCGCGCTCGATCCGCTCGTCGCGGCGGTGAACGGGGACCAGCGGGCCGACGCCACCCTCCGGTACCCGGACGGGACCACGTCCACGATGCGCCTCTCGGGCCCGGGACACCACGCTCCGTTCGGCTTCCCGGGCCGCGGCGGTACCACCGCCGACTGCGCCGGCGCCACCGCGCACATGCGAAGGCCCCGTGTTCGCGGGCACGCGGTCGAAACAGTCGTGACCTGTGGAAATCGGCAAGACGTCGCCGAGGCGTAGTGGGCCGTTCACCTGGGCGAACGAGTGTTCCGGGGTCCTGAACACCACACACTCACCCAGCAGGGAACATCCATGTGTCAATCCGGATCCTGTGAACACGCTTCGCTCCCGGCCGCCGAGGAAACGGCCGGCATGGGGCGCCGCAACCTGCTCATGGCGAGCGCGGCGCTCGGCGCGGCGGGCGCGCTGACCCTCGCCCCGGTCGGCTTCGCCGAGGCCGACGAAGCCGGCGACGGCACCGCGGGTGTGCCCGCCGACGGCACCGAGGTGACGCGTGTCGTCACCGGCCACCTGGACACGGGCGCCGCCGACTTCGTCTACCTGCCGGTGGAGGTCCCCCGGGGCGTCAACCAGATCGCCGTCTCCTACACCTACGACAAGCCGGCCGTGCCGGGCGGCACGCCGGGCAACTCGTGCGACATCGGCGTCTTCGACGAGCGGGGCATAGCGCTGGGCGGCCGGGGCTTCCGTGGCTGGTCCGGCGGCGCGCGCACGTCGTTCGTGATCAACAGCGACGCGACGACGCCCGGATATCTGCCCGGCCCGGTCAACCACGGCACCTGGCACGTCGCGCTCGGCCCCTACCAGGTGGCCCCGCAGGGCATGAACTACACGGTGACCGTCACCCTCCGGTACGGCCCGGCGGGCGCCCCGTACAAGCCGAACTACCCGAGCGAGCGCGCCAAGGGCCGCGGGCGGGCCTGGTACCGTGGCGACTGCCACCTGCACACCGTGCACTCCGACGGCAAGCGGCTGCCGTCCGAGGTCGCGGCCGGAGCGCGCGCGGCCGGCCTGGACTTCATGGTCTCCACCGACCACAACACCTCCTCCGCCCACGGCGTCTGGGGCGAGTACGCGGGCGACGACCTGCTGATCATCAACGGCGAGGAGATCACCACCCGCAACGGCCACTGGCTGGCGCTGGGCCTGGACTCCGGCTCGTGGATCGACTGGCGCTACCGGTCGCGCGACGACCAGTTCCCGCGCTTCGCCCGCCAGGTGCGCCGCCAGGGCGGCCTGGTCGTCCCGGCGCACCCCTACTGCCCGTACGTTGCCTGTCAGTGGAAGTTCGGCTACGAGGACGCCGACGCCGTCGAGGTGTGGAACGGCCCCTGGACCTACGACGACGAGTCGGCCGTCGACACCTGGGACGCGATGCTCGGTACCGCGATGCGCAGCGGCAAGGGCTGGCTGCCGGCCATGGCCAACAGTGACGCGCACAGCGTCCCGCAGGTCATCGGACTGCCGCAGACCGTCGTCTACGCGGACGACCTCAGCCGGCCCGCCATCCTGGAAGGCATCCGCGAGGGCCGCACGTACGTCGCCGAGTCGTCCGCCGTCACCGTCGCCTTCACCGCGACCGGCGGCGGCCGTCAGGCAGGCATCGCCGAGACGCTGAAGGTGGCCGCCGACGCACCCGTGGACGTGCGCCTGGACGTGACCGGCGTACCGGGTGGCACGGTGCGGTTCATCACCGACGAGGGCCAGATGCACCAGGAGTCGCTGGGCGCGTCCGGCACGGGCACCGTCGTCTGGCGCACGACCGCCTCACTCGCCGCGTACGTGCGCGCCGAGGTCCGGCATCCGAAGGCGGACGGCACGCCGGGCAAGGGCAACACCATGGCGCCGGACCTGCAGTGGGGCCCGATGGCGGCGCTGACCAACCCCATCGTTCTGAAGGTCCGGGACTGACCGGACGGTCCGACCCGGCCGGCGAAGGGCACGGGCCTCGGCGCACGTAGGGGCTGCGGGCGGTGTGCGGACCTGCTGAGCGAACGACCTCGGTCCGAGGTCCGCTGCCCGGCGGACGCGCGCACCGCCCGCGCCAGGTCCGTGCCCGTGCTCGCGACGGCCCACCCGAACTCGACGGCGTACCCGGCCGGGCGAGCAGGCTCGCGCCTGACGCGGGACCATTACGTCCTCCCAGGCGCGCAGATATGTCGCGATCGCCTGCTGGTTGCGTCGCAGCAACTCGATGCGTCGTTCGCTGTTGCCGAGTCGACGTCGCAGTCCGTCCGCTCCTGGTGGGCGGTGACGGGCAGATCACGGTCGCGGTCGTCGGTCCGAGCATCACCCGAGCGACGTTCGGAGGACTGGCGCGGCCGGCCACCCACCCGAGGAGACCGCCACCGCCTACCGGGCCGGTCTCGCCATCGCATGGATCAGCCGCGGGACAGCTGTTCCCGCAGCACCGTGTTCAGGGAGACGGGCTCGCGGCCGAGCAGGGTGGCCAGAGTCGGGTCGACGGTGGCGAACTCGCCGGCACGGCCGGCAGCGAAGATGCCCAGCAACTGTTCAGCCGCCTCAGCGGGAACGCCGAAGCCCGCCATCTGCTCCCGGAACCCGTCGGCGGAGGCGGTGATCCTCGTGATGCTGCGGCCCGTGACCTCCGTGGCGACGCCGGCGATGTCGTCGAAGGTCAGTGCCAGGGCCGCGGTGAGCGGCGGGGTGGCGCCATCGAAGCGGCCTTCGTCGGCCAGGATCGCGGCGGCCTCGTCGTCGAGATCGGCGTGTGCGGTCCAGCTGACCGGACCGTCCGCCGGCAGCACGATCCGGCCGGACGCAGCTGTCGCTGGCCGAGGACCGGCGCGACCCGGCCTTGTCGACCACGCTTCGGGAGTCCGTGGTCTCCGCGGTCACCAACCAGGAGCCGGCCGTGCGGGACCCGGGTCCGGCCGGCGCCGCCCGTGCCCTGCGCGCCACGCTGCCGGAAGAGACGCCCCTCAGCGTCGCGGAGCAGCATCTCCTCGAGGATTGGCTGGACCGCCTCGCCGCCGGCGGCTGAGGCGCCCGGGGTCGGGCCGGCTCTCAAGAACACCTGGAAGGAAGGGCTGCACAGCGCGAACCTCGCGCGTGAGTAGAGTGGGCGGACTCGCGCCCCGCCATGGGGAAGTACAGATGCCTGAGGGCCTTGCCCGGCGGAGAGGGGATGGTGGCGATACCCACGCAGGCCGATGCCGCCACGCGGCCCCGCGCACCCCTGAGCAAAGCGCGGATCCTGAGTGCCGCCGTCACCCTGGCCGACGAAGGCGGCGTGGACGCGCTCAGCATGCGCAAGATCGCTCAAGCGCTCGGCGTCGTACCCATGGCCCTGTACAAGCACGTGGCCCACAAGAACGAGCTGCTGGACGGCATGATCGACGTCCTCGTCGGCGAGATCGACGCGCCGGCCGACGACGCCGACTGGAAGACCGTCGTCCGTCGGCGGGTGCTGTCGGCCCGCCGCATGCTGCTGCGCCACCCATGGGCGCCCGGCGTCATCGAGTCGCGGATGAAGGAACGGGCCGCCCCGACCCCGGCGTTGCTGGCGTATCTGGACTCGATGATCGGAATCTTCCGTACGGGAGGATTCTCGATCGACCTGGTCCATCACGCGATGCATGTCATGGGCAGCCGCCTGCTGGGCTTCTCCCAGGAGCTGTTCGAGGACACCCCTGACCGCGACCCGGACCCGGACGCGCTGCCGCCGGAGGAGATGGCCGCGCGCTACCCCCACATCACCGAACTGGCCATGGCGGTCGCCCATGACGAGGAGTCCGTCGTCGGCTCGGGGTGTGACGACCAGTTCGAGTTCGAGTTCGCCCTGGACCTGACGCTGGACGGCCTCGAGCGCCTGCGCCATACGGCCTGACCCACGGTGAGACCCGAGCGCGAACGCCGGGGAGCCTTCACCGAACCCGTCGGCTGAAACCCCTTCGTCGGCCGTGAGCCTTTGCCCGTTGGCCTTCGACGCCGGGCCGTTGCCCGTCGGCCGGAGCTCTTCGGCCCACGCTCACGCGGCACTCCGCGGATGCCGCCCTTCTCCCCCTTGACGAGTGTACGGCGTACACCTACGGTGCCCAGTGAGAGGTGTACGCCGTACACCTGTAGCTCACCGCTCGCCGCTGGCCGGTCGACGCCGTGCCCAGCGAAAAGCCAGTGCGCGGGATGCGCTCACGAACCAAGGGGGAGACTCGATGAAGGCGATCGTTCAGGAGCGGTTCGGGCCGCCCGACATCCTGCGGCTTGCGGACGTCGACCGGCCCGAAGTCCGCGCGGACGAGGTGCTGGTGCGGGTACGCGCCGCCGCCCTCAATCCCTACGACTGGCACATGATGCGCGGCGACCCGTACATCGCACGGCTGATGGGAGGCGTAGGGCTGATCCGTCCGAGGTCCCGTGTCGCCGGGATCGACGCAGCCGGGTACGTCGAGGCAGTGGGAGCCGACGTGCGCGGACTCAGGCCCGGCGACGAGGTGCTGGGGTTCTGCGCGGGCTCCTTCGCCGAGTACGCGCACACCACCGCGCGACTTCTGGTGCCGAAGCCCGCGAACCTGACCTTCGAGCAGGCGGCGGCCGTGCCGATGGGGGCGGTGACCGCCTTGCGGGGCATGCGGACGGTGGGCCAAGTACGGTCCGGGCAGCGAGTGTTGGTCAACGGGGCCGCCGGTGGCGTGGGCACGTTCGCCGTACAGATCGCCGCGAGCCTCAATGCCGAGGTCACCGGGGTGTGCAGCGCGCGCAACGTCGAACTGGTGCGCTCGCTGGGTGCCACACACGTCGTCGACTACGCGGCAGCGGACTTCACCGACGAGCGCATACGCTACGACGTGATCCTGGACAACGTGGGCAATCACCCGCTGAGCCGCCTGCGCCGGGCACTCACTCCGACAGGCACCCTGGTGGCCAACGGCGGCGGTTCGCCCGGCCATGTGCTCGGGGTGATGGGATCCCTGCTGCGGCTGATCGCGGTCGACGCGTTCAGCCGGCAGCGGCTGCGCCCGATCCTTCCGGCGACTCCGGCCGGCCCGATCCACGCGGACCTGCTCGCCGTCACCGCGCTCGTCGAAGCCGGCGAGCTTCACCCGGTGGTGGACCGGACCTACGCCCTGGCCGACGCGGCCGAGGGCGTACGTCATGTGGAAGAGGGTCACGCCCGCGGCAAGGCCGTAGTCACCGTCCCGTGAGCGTCGCCGCCGTCGCCGTCGCCGACCGGACGTTGTCGTGCTGCGGCGTACGGCCGTCCGCCCACGGCTCAGTTTTCCGGTCGCGCGTTCTCCTGCGCGGGCTCGCCGGGCTCATTGCGGTACTCGGTGTAGGTGTAGGGGTTGTCGAGCACCTTCGACTCGGGGATGTCCGGGTGCATACCGGCGATCCACGCTTCCTCACCCAGCGTGCCGCGCAGGTGTTCCACGGTGATCTCGATCGCCCGACGGGCCTTGGGCAGGTCGGTGCCGACGAGACGGCCGTCGTACTTCACGACGCGACCGTTGACCAGGACGGTGTGCACGTCACCGCGTTGAGCCTGGAACACGACATGACCGTACGGGTTGACGATCGGGAACATGGCGGGCGCTTCGTCGTTCTTGATCAGCACGATGTCCGCGCGCTTGCCCCGCTCGACGCTGCCGACGATGCCGTCCAGCCCGAGCGCTCTGGCACCGCCGCGCGTGGCGTACTCGACGACGTCCTCGGCTCGCAGCGCGACATGGGTGACGGTGTCCCCCTTCGCGTGCGCCTCGAGGTGCCCGCGACTGCGATCGGAGGACAGGGTCGCGCGCATCGCGGCGAACGCGTCGGCGCTCCACCACACACTGGTGTCGACCGAGAGGGAGATCGGTATCCCGTGCCGGCGCAGCGCCCAGCTGGAGGGGTAGCCCTGGCCGCAGGACGCCTCGCTCTCGGCCGAGACGGACGCGTGGCCTCCGGTGGCCGTGCGGGGGAAACCTCCCCGGCAGGCCGCGACTGCCAGGTCGACCAGTCGGCGGAGATCTTGCTCGCCGTGCTCATGAGCAGCGGCAGGTAGTTCTCCGTGAGCACCTCGATGCTCGTCTCAGCGGCGTGGGTGCTGACGTTCAACGCCGCACGAACGACGCCCGCACCGTCCCTCAGTGGCACGGCGATCGACCGGATGCCCGGCGCCAGCTCCTCGTCCGCAAGCGCCCAACCCCGTGCGCGCACCGCTCGCAGCTCCTCGGCCAGTGCCCTGCCGTCGACCGGCTTCGTCACCAACCCGGAACGCGACGGCGCGTCGAGCGTCACGGCGAGCTCTTCATCGCCGAGTTGCGCGAGGAGCACCTTGCCCTGCGACGTCGGCACGGCCGGGAACTTGGTCCCGATGTCGACCCGCAGAGTGATGATCTTCGGGACCGACACCCGCGCGACGTACACGATGTCCGAACCGTCGAGCTGGGTGATCGAGGACGACTCGTGCGTGCGTGCGTGCCACGAGTGTCTCCATGTGCGGACGGGCCATGTCCCACAGGCCGAGGGGGCTGGCGTACGCGATTCCCAGCCTCAGTACCTGTGGTGTCAGGGCGAAACCGCCCTGCCCCGTCGTACGGGCGTAGCCCAGCTCCTGCAATGTCAGCAGGAGTCGGCGTGCCGTCGGCCGGGCGAGCCCGGTGGCAGCCGCGACCTCGGAGAGGCTCAGCTCACGGCGCGTCGCGTCGAAACACGCGAGCACGTCCAGTCCGCGTGCCAGCGATTCGACGAAGTCCGCGCCCTTGCCTCGCCCGGCCATGTCTTCCTCCGATGGATGCTCTCCGTATCGTAGTGGGCTGATCCCCCCAACCTGGCCAACGGGCCTGGCGGGACGGCCGGTACGGCAGCGCCGGCGTGCGGCCGGAGCTGCCAGGTTCGGGT